>JBDTTC010000370.1:0-29102 GCA_039930825.1 Arenimonas sp. | reverse complement strand
GCGCAAACCCTGATGCCGCTCGGCCCGAAGAAAACGTTTGCCGAGTTTGTTGGCAAGCCGGAGTAATCGAAGAGTGTGAAGCTTGGTGGATTAATCCACCAAGCTTACTTGCTTGCGGTTATCGGACGAGAGCCGATCAATAAACTTGTTGTAGGGATCAAAGCCCGCTTCAGTTGGCAACTGGTCAAGCACCATGCTTAGCTTTGGATTGTTCCCGGTAATGTGTTGGCGTTGCAAATACAAAACCCGCTGATGCTTGTCGTCCTTGCCCATAAACAAACCGACTTCGATCCAGTCATCCAGCTTTGCCTTGGTTTCCTTCCCTTTGCCGTCTGAATACAGTTTCTCGGCGTGCAGTTTCAGGGTAACGTCGTATTTCCCATCCTTGCGTTTTCTGGCCGTAGCTTCTTCGACACGATTATCGTAGAAACTGATTTTCTCGAATAAATCGGTAATCAATACCTGTTGTTCGGGTTTGGCTTCGGCACGGATATACGTAATAAGTTCTTTCGATGTGGTGAAAGGTGCTTTTTGATAAGCCTTGTCGGCGATGAACTTGCTCAGCGCGCGGTTCAATGCCTCTTCGCCCATTTCTTCGCGTAGCCGGTAGAACACCATCGAGCCTTTGCGGTAATGGATGTATTGTTGATTCTCGACCCGGTACAGGGGTTGTTCTTCCACCAGTTCGCCACCGCGATCTGAAAGATAGCGGTCCAGTTCATATTTCAGGAAGCGGCGCATTTTTTTCGGTCCGTATTCTTTTTCCATTACCATCAGCGCGGAATACTGTGCCAATGATTCCGACAAAACCGTCGCGCCCTGCACATTTGCACCGATAACCTGGTGTGCCCACCATTGGTGGGCAATTTCATGGGCGGTGACATAAAAAACGTAGTCGATATTGTCTGGGTCGCGCAGGTCGGCGACAAAGCCGATGTCTTCGGAGTAAGGAATCGTATTGGCGAAGGACTGTGCAAATCGTGCATAGCCCGGAAATTCGATAATACGGACTTGCTTGTGCTGGTAAGGTGAGAAATTGGCTTCATAGTATGCCAATGATTTCTGCACCGAAAAAATCATGCGGTCAATATTGTAAGCATGTTTCGGGTCGTAGTAGATCTCGATCGGAACGTTTTTATACATACCTTTCTTGACCTGCCACCTCGCAGACAAATAGGCATAGAAATTCAGCATCGGGCGATCCATCGCATAGCTGAAGCAATGCCGGCCATTGCGAGTGAATTCCTTCTGCAAATACCCGGGTGCCAATGCGGTTTGATCCGGCGCAGTACAAATGGTGGTCTTGAAATCTATCCAGTCCGAATCGTTGCTGATATAGGTATTTGCACGAGCGGCTTCATCTTCCAGTTTCGGCATTCGCTGCGGGTCACCCATCTTGCGTTTGCGGCGTTCGTTCGGATCCGTAATTTCAACGCGATCTTCGTAACCGAAGCTCGGTAACATCTGGTTGTTGAAAAAGCTGCCGTTTTCGACGATCTGGCTTTGATTGCCGGAATTGGTGAAACCTTTTTCCGCGACATCCACCGTGAAGTTCATGTCGCGCTCTTCGCCCGGCTGCATCGGTTTTTCAAGCGTATAAATCCGGTAACCGATATCCTTGTCGTGCAGGCGCAATATCGCTTTGCCGAAATCAATCGAGGTAAGCGCTTTATCATCCTCTGCCTGGATATGGATTTCTTTCAATGCCACCGGATGGTTGTTGCGGATACGGTAAGTACCCTTGAAGTGGACGCTCTGGTCTTCGGGTCGTAAATCAACCTCGAGGTTGGTCGCAATAATCCGTGGCTGCGGAACATCCTTGTATTTCTTGAAGTCTTTTTCATAGCGCGCCTGTAAATCCATTTGCTGTTTGGGCGTTATGTAATCATTCAATATATTCGTGTTGTAGAAAATAAAACCACCGGTGGCCAGAAACGCAACGATCGCGATGGCCAATGCCGCGCCAGAAGGGCCGCGCAGTTTTTGCCTTGCCAATGTGATGCGCTCGCGTCCGCTGGGTGCAACACCGCGAACCCAGAATGCCGAAGCCAGTATTAGCAACACGGCTAGAAATAGTGCCCAGTAAGAATCAAACCATAGTTGTGCCTTCAGGAAATGGCCGTAACCATTCATGTCGGAATATTGTGCATTTGGGGCGCTGCCATAGGTGTAAAGATTGTGGGTGAAATCCATCGAGCCGAGCAAACCCTGGGCAATCAAGATCGCAATCAACAAACCGAAACCGACATATTTATTATTCGTGAATACTTGCAATACCAGGGAAAGGCCAGCCAGCAAAATAAAGCCAATCGAATTAACCGCCAGTGTCTTGACGTAGACCATGGGTTCGATCTGGTGAAAGCCCTGGCCCAATTGGATAAATATCGAGGTGATGCCGCCCAACGTCTGGAAACACAAAACCACGGAAATAAGCGCGATAAATTTGGCCGTCAGGGGCACCCAGTTACTGACCGGCATTGCGTCGGTGACTTCGCCCAGTTTCGCGCTGCGTTCTTTCCAGACTAACTCCCCGGCATAGAACATGCCGATGATGATCAACAACCAGCTATAGGTTCCGTTCAGCGCTTCCAGCATTTGGGAAGTCACGGGATAGATCGGGGTATCAAACAACACCTGCATGTTTTCGGCGGAAGCCACAAAGTTGGTCATGCCAAAACTCAACATCACCAGAAACGGAATGCTTCGGAATACACCCATGGCATCAAAACGAACCTGGCGTACAAATTGTATGAAACTTGTACGTGCACCGAATATCGGCGTTATTTTTGGCGTGTGGATGGTGCCGATACCGGTGGTTTGCGATGTGGCCAAGATCGTTGGCGATTTGTTTTTGCGGGCAAACCAGGATTTCCCGGTGCCGGTTCTTTCAGTTTTAAACAACTTGAATGCCACGGTGGTGATGAGGAAAGCCATAGCCGTCCACAGGGCACGATTCGCGAGAATATAACCGGCTACGGCAGGCAGCCCATTGTTGCGTTCCTCGCTTGACCAATATCGGACGGTACGCCCAAAAGCACGCATGCCGAAAGGATCGAGCAATGCGGCAGTCCAGACATTGTCAAGTTTCGCCAACATGCTACCGCTGATGAAATAAAGCACCATGAAGCCGAGTATTCCGATGTAAACCCACAGCACGCTGCGAGTAGTTACCGCCATGAATGCCAGTATTGCGCCGGTGAAAAGTACGTTCGGCACAACGATGATAAAGAAAGCCCAGGCAAGCGGTTGTATGCTCACCGGGCCAAGACGCTCGGGGTCGATCCAGGGCATGAATTGTGCAATGAAGATAAACGCGGCGATCACCGCATAAACCACAAGGCTTGCCAGCATCGCCGCACTGAAACGTCCGATCAGGAAATCGCGTTTGCGGATCGGATTGGAAAAAATCAGGTCGGCCGTGCCTAGTTCAAAGTCGCGCAGCAAGGCACTGCTTACCAGCATGCCGATAATCAACATGCCGAATATGGTGAAGATGCCCATGAATTGCGTGATGACCGTAGGCGCATTGCGATGGACATTGCCGATCGCGCCGCCGATTTGAACGGCATCGGAAGAAATCGCTCCGAAAGCCAGCAAGCCAAACAAGGCCGACAATAACCACAACATTGGCGAACGCAATTGCTCGCGTAATTCGAACTTGAAAAATTCCCGAATCATTTTGATGCTCCTTATGCCGCTTTCGCGTTGGCTTTATGGGCACTTAAATGTTGGAAATAGACATCTTCCAAATCGGGATCAATTTTATGGAAACCGGCTTCGGGCTGATCTTCGCTGTAGACGTGTATCACCGGCTGGCCACCGACCAGTCGCGTTGAAAGTACGTTGTATTTGTTTTGATATTCCAGCAATTCGGTTTTGCCGACGATTGCCGACCAGACACGGTCATTCAATGCGGCAATCGCATCGTGCGGTTTGCCGGTCAGTAATACCTGGCCTTTATTGATGATCGCCATGTTCGGACAAAGATCGGTAACGTCTTCAACGATATGCGTCGATAAAATGACGACGACGTTTTCGCCGATTTCCGACAATAGATTCAAAAAGCGATTGCGCTCTTCCGGATCGAGACCGGCAGTGGGTTCATCGACGATCACCAGTTTCGGATTGCCGATCAGCGCTTGTGCGATGCCGAAGCGTTGGCGCATGCCACCAGAGAAAGTGCCGAGTTTGCGTTTACGCGAATCCCATAGATTGACCTGTTTCAACAGACCATCGACAACTTCTTTGCGTTGTTTCGATTGGGTTAATCCTTTGAGTACGGCGAAATGCGTCAGCAAATCTTCGGCGCTGACTTTCGGGTACACGCCGAAATCCTGTGGCAGGTAGCCGAGTTGTTTGCGGACGGCGTCTTTATCTTTCAATACATTGATACCGTTGAATTCAATGCTGCCGCTATCGGCTTCCTGCAAGGTGGAGACGGTGCGCATCAGTGATGATTTGCCGGCGCCGTTCGGGCCCAGCAAGCCAAACATGCCGTTGGGAATCTCAAGGCTGACGTTGTCGAGGGCGCGTACGCCGTTGCTGTAGGTTTTGCTGAGAGATTTGATGCTGAGCATGGTCGGCTGCCGTTGATGAACTTGCATCACCATACGGCAGGCAGGCAACTTGGTGCTATGGGGCTAAAGTCATGCTTTCGATGATTTCTTTTTCTTTGTAGCGGCTTTCCTTGTTTTCGACACGGGTTCACTTGGTATTTCGAGCAAATCCTTTGGCAAGTCGCGCAATACGGACGCCATCTTTTTCAGGAAGTCGCTCATCGCCGAGCTCTTGCGCCAGACGAGTGCGAGGCTTCTTGTTGGCGCCGGTTTTTTGAATGGCAAAAGACGAATGAATTCCGATGCCGCGACCGGCGGTTTGATCGCAAGAATGGGCAGCAGGGTGATGCCTACGCCGGCAGCGACCATTTGCCGCAAGGTTTCCAGGCTGGTGGCACGAAAGCCTTCCTTCTCGCCAGCACCTGCGAGTGCGCAGACTTCCAGGGCTTGGTCGCGCATGCAATGGCCGTCTTCGAGCAGCAATAAATGTTGTTCGGACAATTCATTCAGTTGCAGATTGCGATGGGTAGCAAGCGGATGTTTGGCGGGAACTGCCAGCATGAAGGGTTCGTCAAACAGGAATTCAATATCAAGCCAGTCTTCATGCAATGGCAATGCGAGCACGGCGCAATCGAGTCGGCCTTCACGCAGCATTTGCAGAATCACTTCGGTTTTTTCTTCGACCAACAATAATTCGAGTCGCGGAAAGCGTGCGCGAATATTCGGAACAACATGCGGTAATAAATACGGCGCCAGTGTTGGAAAAATTCCGAAGCGTACGCTGCCGGCTTCCGGGTCCGATGTGCGTCTTCCGGTTTCGTGCATTTGATCCACTTCCGACAATACGCGGCGCGCCCTTGTCACGATATCGCCACCTGCGGGTGTCAACATAACTTGGCGGGGTGAGCGTTCGATAAGTTGTACGCCGAGCTCCTCTTCCAGTTTAATAATGCGGGTGGAAAGCGTCGGCTGGCTGACATGGCAATGTTCGGCGGCACGGCCGAAGTGCCGAAAATCGGCGAGGGCGACCAGATAGTGCAAATCCCGCAAATTCATTAGGTTTATATCGATAGTCAAAAGCTATTGATTTGATAATAACAATCAATTTGCTAAATAGCCAAAGGTCGAGGAAAGTAGACTCCTGAAATCATATTCATTGAGCGGAGCGGTGTGGTGCCACGCGGCAGTACCAATTCTGAGCAATTCGCGATAGTCACAAGGAGAGGAACCATGTCAAACGAATCAAAATGCCCATTCTCGGGTGCCGGCAGTCACGCTGTTGCTACGGGTCAAACGAACGCTAGCTGGTGGCCGAATCAGCTGAATCTCAAAATTCTGCACGGCCAGTCCTCGAAGTCCAATCCGATGGGCGAAGACTTCAACTATGCCGAGGAATTCAAAACGCTCGATCTCGATGCAGTAGTGAAAGATCTCACGGCGCTGATGACCGATTCGAAAGACTGGTGGCCTGCCGACTGGGGACACTATGGTGGTTTGATGGTTCGCATGACCTGGCATGCTGCGGGGACTTACCGCATCGCCGATGGTCGTGGCGGTGCCGGCACCGGCAATCAGCGTTTTGCACCTTTGAATAGCTGGCCTGACAACGGCAATCTCGACAAGGCGCGTCGCCTGTTGTGGCCGATCAAGCAAAAATATGGTCGTAAGCTCAGCTGGGCCGACTTGATTGTGCTCGCGGGGAATGTCGCGATGGATTCGATGGGCTTCAAGACCTTTGGCTTTGGTGGCGGCCGTGCCGATATCTATGAACCGGAAGATGAAATCAACTGGGGCGCCGAAACCGAATGGCTCGCCACCAGTGACAAAGCCAATAGCCGTTATTCCGGCGAACGCGATCTGGCCAACCCATTGGCCGCCGTGCAAATGGGCCTGATTTACGTTAATCCACAAGGTCCGGATGGCAATCCTGATCCGCTCGCTTCTGGCCGCGATGTGCGCGAAACCTTTGCCCGTATGGCGATGGACGACTACGAAACCGTTGCGCTTGTCGCAGGCGGCCATACCTTTGGTAAAGCCCACGGTGCTGGCGATGCGGCCTTGGTCGGTGTTGAACCGGAAGGCGCGAGTATTGAAGAACAAGGCTTTGGCTGGACCAACAAGTTCGGTACCGGCAAAGGTGGCGACGCTATCACCAGCGGCATCGAAGGTGCCTGGAAGCCAAACCCGACTACCTGGGACATGGGTTACTTCAATATGTTGTTCGGTTACGAGTGGGAGCTTTCCAAGAGCCCAGCCGGTGCGCATCAGTGGACCCCAAAAAATTGCAAACCGGAAGATTTGATTCCGGATGCGCACGATCCTTCCAAAAAATCTCCGCCGATGATGACCACAGCCGATATGTCGCTGCGTATGGACCCTGCTTACGAAAAGATTTCGCGCCACTTCCATCAGAATCCGCAGGAATTCCACGACGCCTATGCCCGCGCCTGGTTCAAATTGACTCATCGCGACATGGGCCCGCGCTCACGTTATTTGGGCAAGCTGGTTCCATCCGAGGTGTTGATCTGGCAAGACCCGGTGCCAGCGGTCGATCATGCCTTGGTCGATGCCAATGATATTGCTTCGCTGAAAACCAAGTTGCTCGGTTCCGGTCTCTCGATCTCGCAATTGGTCAACACTGCCTGGGCATCGGCCTCGAGCTTCCGTGGCAGCGACAAACGTGGCGGCGCCAATGGTGCGCGTATTCGTCTCGCACCTCAAAAAGATTGGGCAGTTAACCAGCCAGCTGAATTAGCGACGATTTTGTCGAAGCTCGAAGCCATCCAGTCCGAATTCAATGCATCGGCTACCGGCGGCAAGAAAGTCTCGCTGGCCGATCTGATCGTGCTCGGTGGTTGCGCAGCAGTCGAAGCCGCGGCGAAAAAAGCGGGCACCGATGTGACCGTGCCGTTCTCGCCGGGCCGTACTGATGCGACACAGGAACAAACCGACGCGCATTCATTCGCTCCACTGGAACCGAATGCCGATGGCTTCCGTAACTACGTCAAGAAAGGCTTTGAAGGCTCGGTTGCCGAATTGCTGGTCGACAAGGCACAACTGCTGAAACTCAGCGCACCGGAAATGACCGTTCTGGTCGGCGGCCTTCGCGTGCTGAACGCAAATGTCGGCAAGGCGCAACATGGTGTCTTCACCAACCGTCCGGAAACACTGACCAACGACTTCTTCGTGAACCTGCTCGATATGGATACGGCATGGCAGCGTTCGAGTGGTGATACGAATGTTCTGGAAGGTCGCGACCGCAAGACTGGTGCAGTCAAATGGACGGGCACCGTCGCGGATTTGGTTTTCGGTTCGAACTCGCAACTGCGTTCCTTGGCCGAGGTTTATGCCACCGGCGACGGACAAGCGAAGTTCGTGCAAGACTTTGCTGCCGCTTTTGCCAAGGTAATGAACAATGACCGTTACGACCTTGCGTAATCTCTGCTTGGTTGAGAAGCTCTAACGCACATCAGGAACAAACGCGACCCGGCACCACCGGGTCGCATTCTATGTGAAGCCTGCAGCTGCATTCCATCAAAGCACACACACACACATAGACTAATTGCGCGTTATCATTCCGGTACTAGAGGTGCTGCAATGACGACAAACATAGCAACAGAAAACCAAAAAATTGAAGATGCTTTCGCTGCGATTCCGGAGCGGAATACCAGCGACAATATGCTGCGCACCATGCAGCAGCATCACGTCCAGTTATCGACGATGGCCGATAACAAGGCCAATATTCTAATTACGGTATCTTCGATCGTACTGACGATGGTGTTGGCAAATCTGAAGGATCCTTCACTGCGTGCCGCAATGCTAACTCTCGCGGCTTTCATTTTGATTGCACTGCTGCTGGCGATTATTGCAGTACTGCCGAAATATCGACCTTTGCGTGTCGGCCCGGGGCCATTGCCGCCGCAATTCAATCTGATGTTCTTCGGCCATTTTGCCGAATTGTCGCGCGAGCGTTTTTTGGAAGAAGTTTCCGAAGCGCTGAAAGCCGATGGCTCGGTTTACGAAACCATGGCAAAAGATGTTTATGCGATCGGTTATTACCTCGCACATTTTAAATATCGTTTTCTGCGCTTGTCATATATCTTTTTCCTGGGTGGCTTCGTTTGCTCCAGTCTGGTGGAATTGATACATCTGCTGGCAGCGTAATGACGAGGATTTCCGAATTACTTCGCGAAGCTGCTTCGCAGATCGAATCGGAAACGCCGCGTCTTGATGCGGAATTGTTATTGGGTTTTATTCTGAAAAGAAACAGCGCATGGTTTCTGGCGCATGGCGATGATGATTTGGCTCCGGCACCGGAAGCCGAATTTCAACTATTGCTTGCCAGGCGAAAATCAGGCGAACCGATTGCCCATGTCCTCGGTTCACGCGGATTTTGGTCGCTGGATTTGGCGGTCACCGCCGACACTCTGATTCCAAGACCTGAAACCGAATTGCTGGTCGAGTTGGCGATATCGAAGTTTTCACCAGATAAAAAATTTCGCATGCTGGATTTGGGAACTGGTACCGGTGCCATTGCATTGGCAATTGCCGGCGAATGTAAAAATGCGGAAGTTGCTGCCGTTGATAAAAGTGAAAAAGCGCTCGCCGTTGCGAAAGCTAATGGAGTCCGAAATAAACTAGACGTAGAGTTTCGACAAAGCGACTGGTTTTCAGCGTTGACTGATCGTAAATTCGATTTGATCATCAGCAATCCACCCTATATTGCCGAACGTGATCCGCATCTTGTGCAAGGCGATGTGCGCTTTGAGCCATCGAGCGCGCTGGTATCGGGGCACGATGGTCTTGATGATATTCGACTGATCATTTCGCAAGCGCCGCAATATTGTTCGCCGCAGGCCTGGCTGATGATCGAGCATGGATTTGATCAGGGCGAAAAAATTCGGGCTCTGTTCTCCGAAGCAGGATTTTCGGATGTCGAAACCGTGCAGGATTTGGAGCAGCGTGATCGTGTGACTTTAGGGCAGCGCTTGTTGTAGGAGCGGCGGAAGTCGCGAATAGCATTGCTATTGAGAATTTGAGGCTTTTTTAATTAAATCAATCGCGAAACTAATGTCTGTCGCAATGATTCCAATTCCGTTTAGATATTTTGTGCCAATTGCCACAACCGGGAAAACTCTTTCATCTGAGAAACTTTTATCTTCGTCAAAATGAACCCAAATAGGTGATCCACTCATCCCTTGCGGCTTCGGGAAGTTTCGATGTGTGCCGTTTGCGTCATAACCAATTTTTAGATCAAGTGGCAGTATAAGATGAGTCTCAATTGCGTAGCCATGTGTTTTATAATCATCATCTGGTATTGATGAGGCGGCGTAAGCAAATATATCAGATGTTACTTCTCGCTTAGGTCTATCAATATGGCTCTTAGATGCAGGGTAGCCAATCATTGCATAATGCTTATTGGACCTGGGTAATAAGCTAGACTTCAGATAAGAAAAGTCCATCGAAAATTTATTTACATCTGGATATGGAGGTGTCGCATCTCCGTTAAATCTCAGTACTGCAATATCAGTAGGATCGTTTTCTCGATCACCGCTCCATTGGGTTACATAAACCTGCCCCGAAAGCGCAACACGTTCATTTTTCGTAACAAAATAAGTTAAAGGTTCTTGTCTGAGTATTTCGAGTACATGTGCGGCAGAAATTAAAAAATATTGATTCTCATATTTGACAAAGAAGCCTGACCCAAATAGCTGTGGATCATTATTTATTTCTCGATAAAGAGGGATTGTGAATGCAGACATTATGGCTAGGGACTGATCAAGTAAAACAGCTAATGAAGTACTACTTTTTCTGTCGTCCACTTTTAGTTGGTCATCCTCGTTAAAGGTCCCGACTTCCGTCGGTCCTACCCTACAAAAATTAGCCCGCTGCCGTTTTCACTGTATTGGCGTTGGCCACTTGCGGCCAGCGTTTCAAAATCGCATCGCGAATCGATTCCGCATCCAGCCCTGCCTCGGCTAGTAATTGCTCGCGGCTAGCGTGTTCCTGATACGCATCCGGTAAGCCGAGATGCATGATAGGCAATACGATATTTTCCGCGGCCAGCAATTCGGCGATGGCCGATCCGGCGCCGCCCATGATCACGTTGTCTTCCAGTGTGACAAAAGCTTCGTGAGTCTTTCCAAGTTCCAGAATCAGCGCACGATCGAGTGGTTTGACGAAACGCATGTTGACGACAGTCAATTCCAATTCTTTTGCAACTTGCTCGGCCGCTGGCAATATTGCGCCGAAAGCTAGTAGCGCGATTTTATTGCCGTTTCGACGTAGCTCTGCTTTGCCGATCGGCAGAGTATCGAGATTATTTTTCACGGCAATACCAGTGCCGGTGCCGCGTGGATAACGTACTGCAGCCGGCCCATTGAATTGATAACCGGTGCTGAGCATCATGCGGCATTCGCTTTCATCACTCGGCGCCATCACGACCATGTTTGGAATGCAACGCAGGAAACTCAAGTCGAAACTGCCTGCATGCGTCGCGCCATCGGGGCCGACAACGCCGGCACGATCAATGGCAAAAAGCACATCAAGATTCTGCAAGGCAACGTCGTGAATCAATTGATCATAAGCACGTTGTAGAAAGCTCGAATAAATCGCGACAACCGGTTTGCCACCTTCGCAAGCCATGCCGGCAGCAAAGGTAACGGCATGCTGTTCGGCAATCGCAGTATCGAAATAACGATTCGGATATTCCTGCGAGAAACGCACGAGGCCGGAGCCTTCACGCATCGCCGGTGTGATACCTAATAGTTTTTCATCAACGGCGGCCATGTCGCACAACCAGTCGCCAAAAATCTGTGTGTAAGTAGGTTTGCTCGGCGTATTTTTCTTTACGATGCCGATGGTTGGGTCAAATGGCGATACCGCGTGGTATTCGATTTGGTCACCTTCTGCAAGATCGTAACCTTTGCCCTTGGTCGTAATGACATGCAGCAATTGCGGGCCTTTCAGCGTGCGCATCGTGCGTAGTGATTTCACCAGCGCAGTAACATCATTGCCATCAACTGGCCCGGAATAATGAAAGCCCATTTCTTCGAATAAGGTCGAAGGCACGAACATGCCTTTCCAGTGTTCTTCCCAACGGCGTACAAAACGAGCGGTGGGGTTTTTGCGTTTATCACCTAGAATTTTCTTGCCGCCTTCGCGCACGGCATTCATCGCGGGGCTGCTCATTAAACGGCCGAGCATTTTAGTCAGGCCGCCAACGTTTTCCGAAATCGACATCCGGTTGTCGTTTAGAATCACAAGTATGTTCGGTTCCGGGTCCATGCCGCCAGCATGATTCAGTGCCTCATATGCCATGCCAGCGGTCATTGCGCCGTCGCCGATGATCGCAACAACCTGGCGATCGTCGCCTTGACGCTGCAATGCAATCGCCATGCCCAACGCAGCAGATATCGATGTTGAAGAATGGCCAACACCGAAAGTATCAAACTCGCTTTCGTCACGTTTTGGAAAGGGCGCGATGCCGCCTTTTTTCTTGACGGTGTGCATGGTATCTCGGCGACCAGTCAAAATTTTGTGCGGGTACGTTTGATGTCCAACATCCCAGACAATTCTGTCATCCGGCGTGTTGTATAGATAATGCAGGGCAACCGTGAGTTCAATGACGCCGAGACCGGCTCCGAAATGGCCGCCAACCGTACTGACGGTTTCGATCAGATAAGCACGCAGTTCATCGGCAATTGCAGGTAATTCGGTATCGGAAAACTGTCGCAAATCCGCCGGAACGGAAATTTTCGACAAATAAGGGTAACGCTCGGCGTTCATCAATCACTTCTTAAGGATTTCACGTATCTGTGAATTGTCCCGCGCCCCAGTCGAGAGGGCAAGTTAAAAGCTTGAAATCAGACGCTGGCGTGGCCACTGATCAAGTTGGCGTTCACAAAGTCGGTGACATCGGCCAAGGTTGCACCAGATTGTTCGGCAATATCGGTCAATTTGGAGGGGCCTTTCATCATGATGGTGGCGATGCGGAAATGTTTCGGAAACTCGCGCTCGGTTTGAGGCCATTTGCTTAATTTGAACAGGCTATTGGGATTGTAAGCCGGCAACAATTGGCCATGACCGCCAACCAAGCCAGCGAGCCAGGTAAGGCGAGCCAGGGGCTGTGCGCCACCAAGTTGAGTGCCAAGCTGGATGAATTCATCGTTATCAATTGCAATGAAGTCTGATTCAGTCAGGGTAGCCATGCCATAGACCATATAGGGTTTGAGCGAATTACTACCCAAATAGGTCTGGCTGTCCGGGTCAATCACAAGCAGCGGTGCATCATTCAGCTGGATTTTAACGGGGCCGCCCAATACGCCGGGCTTCAGAAAATCAAGCAGCTTGAGAGCTCTCTGCCCCATGTTAGGCATTGCCGCCTGGGTTCCAGTGGTCATGCGTGGAGCTGTGGCGGGCATTTCCGCAGTGACCGACGACTGTGGCTCCATCTTTTGGGCGGCAGGTTCAGAGGCCGTGAAAATAGCTTGTTGCCCAGTGCTGCGTGCATTCAGCATTTCGGGGGTGATGGCGGCTTGTTGTCCGGTGGTGCGCGTAATCGGTATGGCGCTTGCCGCTTGGTTGGAAAGCGAGGCCAGTAAATTCACCAAGCTTTCAAGATTAAGTGGTCTAGGCAACACATGGTTTGCTTCCGCGCGATCGGAAGTTGTAACTGCAGCCGTAATCTTGCCGTCGGCATTGGCCTTGAGCCAGGTCATGTGGCCGTAAACCGTGTCCATATCAATAACGATTAACTCTGCTTCTTTCTCATTGGTTGCAGCCCAGCGTTTAGGTAAACGCATATTGGCTTGGTCGAATACCGAGAGCACTTGTGCTTCGTCTTCTCGCGAAAACCCTGAAAAGCAAACCGTATTGGCATTCATTGACGCGGTCCCCAAAAGCTTTGGTGTCTTGATCGACACTCGGAATATAACCGAAGTTTGGCGATGTGAATGGGCTGCGTCAATGCCGATTGCCTAGGTCGTGAACCAAAGCACAGAACCAGGCCAAAAAACGCATGCCAAGCCATGTTATTCCAGCTTATCAGTAGGGTTAAATCTTGTTACGGTGATAGAGGAATTAACCCGAAAATCCGGATCAGCTCAAACCGCGATTGCGTTTCGGCAGGTGGTTTTTCAGGAATGCCATTTGATCGGCAAGAATGTGGCGGTTTGACAGAATCAAATGCTCGACCCAGCTCGGGCGAAACGGCACCGCCAGCAATGGCATGCCGGCTTGTTGTGGAGTACGGCCACCTTTGCGCGAATTGCAATGGAAGCAGGCACAAACCACATTTTCCCAAACGTCCCGTCCGCCTTTTGAAATCGGCATGACATGATCGCGCGTCAGCGAGTGCCGGCTGTATTCCTTGCCGCAATACATGCACAGTGAAGCATCGCGAGCAAACAAGGCGGTATTGGTCAATGCAGGTGTCGGTGATATCGCCATGCTTTTGGCATGACCCCGGGCAGCGACGATTGGATGCAAATCAATCACGCTTTGTTCGCCGGTGTAGCGGTTATGTCCGCCGTGTACCGTCATACAGGGTTCGCCAAGAGTCCATGAGACCGCCCCGCGAACGTATAAACAGACGGCATCTTGCCAGTGCATCCAGTCGAGAATGCGGCCATGCGCATCGAGCGATAACACGCGCGGATAAGGGCTTTCGTTAGGGGGCAGTGTGCCTGCCGGGGGGCGATGACTCCCGGCGCCCACAATCGCTAAGCGCTGAGTGGGCATTTTCATAAGTCATGAGCATAACCCAAGTGTGAATTCGCGCAAGCCCCGCAGCTTGGGCTGTTAAACTATGGACAGACATCAGGAGGCAGCATGCGCACTTTGTATCCCGAAATTGAACCGTTTGACTCTGGTTTTTTGAATGTTGATGCAAGGCATCGCATGTATTACGAACAATGCGGCAATCCCGAGGGAAAACCGGTTGTGATTCTGCATGGTGGGCCAGGTGCCGGTTGCGGAGCCAAGATCCGCCGTTTTCATGATCCGCGCGCCTACCGGATTATTTTGCTTGATCAACGTGGCGCGGGGCGGTCAACACCGCATGCAGATTTGGTCGATAACACGACATGGACCTTGGTCGCCGATATCGAAAAATTGCGTGAACATTTGGGAGTTGAGCGCTGGCAGGTTTTCGGTGGCTCTTGGGGTTCTACATTGGCATTGGCTTATGCCGAAAAATTCCCTGAACGCGTTACTGAACTTGTTGTGCGTGGGATTTTTTTGTTGCGTCGCTGGGAGTTGGAATGGTTTTATCAGGAAGGTTGCTCGCGTTTGTTTCCTGATGCATGGGAAAAATATTTAGAGCCTATTCCTGAGGTAGAACGTGGCGATATTATTTCTGCTTACCATCGTCGCCTGACTTCAGAAGTAGAAAGCGTGCGACTCTCTGCTGCGCAAGCCTGGTCAACTTGGGAAGCGGCGACGAGCTTCCTGCTGCAGGATGAAGAGTTCATCAATAGCCATGTTGATCCACATTTTGCCTTGAGTTTTGCGCGTATCGAAAACCATTATTTCGTCAATGGCGGATTCTTCGAAGTGGAAGGGCAGCTGCTGCGCGATGCGCATAAGTTAAATGGTATTCCGGGCGTTATTGTGCATGGTCGTTACGATGTTGTCTGTCCGATTGCCAGTGCCTGGGATTTACACAAAGCTTGGCCAGAAGCTAGGTTGCTGATATCGCCAACCTCCGGCCACTCGGCCTTTGAAGCAGAAAATGCTTCTTCTTTGATTGAAGCGACAGACTCATACCGATAGTTTTAGAAAAATTCCTACAATAAATTACTTGAAAACTTAACGAGACCCTATTCATGAAATTCAGTTCGCGCCATTATTTTTCGATTGCCCTTTCGGCAATAGCTCTTTGTGCATTTTCTTCTGTCAGTATTGCCGCTGAGGTGAAAATTCAAATCCTCAGCGCCACCGTAAAAGATAAAAAAATTGCAGGCGCTAATGTTATTTTGCAAAGAAATGGCGAAGCTTCGGTCACCGGCGTGACCAACGCACAAGGGGTTGCGGTACTAAACTCGGGTTTTGTGGATGATAGTTCAACTTTGATGATCGTCAAAAAACCTGGCTACTCCAACCTGGTCGTAAAATGCCCGTGCGTTAATACCACCTATGCGATTAGCCCGGTCATGACTAATTTGGATGGTATGCGTGTGGTGTTGAACTGGGGTGCAATGCCTGAGGATTTGGATTCGCATTTGGTCTATCCGGGTAATCATGTGTATTTCGTTGAAAAACAAGGCGCCGAAGCCAATCTGGATGTTGACGACACCACCAGCTACGGTCCGGAAACCATCACCATTGAACGTAAGCATGACGGTGAACGTTACATCTACGCTGTGCATGATTACAGTAATCGTGAAAATATGAACTCGATGGCCTTGTCAAAAAGCGGTGCCAAAGTGTTTGTGTATATCGGTCAAACTTTAGTGCGCACTTATTACGTACCTGCCAATAGAAAAGGAAACTTATGGCAGGTCTTTGCCGTTACCGAAAGTGGTGATTTCCAAGATTATAATTTGATGAAAGGCGTCGTCAGTGAAGATCGTCTGGAACTTTCCGGATTTCAAACTGCCGTGGGAAATGCACAGGCGCCGGTGCTAACTTATAGCGCAACCGATTCGAGCAGCGCACATGAGATAAATAGCCAAGGCGAAGTTGCCTATCACGCAGGCAACTACGATGAAGCCATTCGTTTGTATCAGCAAGCCATTGAGCTCGATGGCAATTATGGCCAGGCGTACAGCAATCTTGGCCTTGCCTTCCAGAAAGTGAATCGCGTATCCGAAGCCCTGTGGGCCAATCGCAAAGCGATTGCTTTAGCGAATGGACCAACTGCGGCACAGGTGCGTGCAAGCTCACATTACAACAACGCGAAATTGTATGAAGCGGCATCGCAGTGGACTAATGCCATGCGCGAGTACAAAGCTGCCAAACGTGAAAAGGCGAACCCTGCCTATGACAAAGGCATCGCAAGAATGCAAGCGAAAGGCGTGAACTAATGCGTCATTCATCATTCGCCGTGCAACGCAAACAACTCGTCGTTGCTTGCATGGCACTATTTGCATCGATAGCGGCATTTGCTGATGGGCCAGCCGTGGTTGCCAAAGTGGATCATTCACTTTGGCATCAACCGGTCAATACGATTGGAGGGTTTGATAAAGCATCGCGCGCCAGCATTCTGACCTATGTTTTGGTCTTGAAAGAAATGCAAAAGCAGTCGGATGCTCAAATGCTGGCCAGTTTCAAAATCAAAAGCATCAATCGTGCTTCGGTTGAAAAATGGTTGAAGAAAGAAAATGCCATTTCACTGGCGAATTATCGCTTTGCAATGGGTGATTGCCACGTGCAAGACTGGACTTGTGTCAGCGATATAAAAAATGTCGATGATTTGCAGCAGCAGGCAGCTAAAGCTCTTGCGAAAATTCCGAATGATCTGTCTGCTTGGCACAACAATTTGAAACAGTTTGCAAACACTTACGTTGCCGAGCAATTGCGGCTGGCTGCCTTGTTTCCAAGAGTCACTAGTGAAATCGATGTTTTTAATAATCAGGAATGGACCGGCGACAATATTCCCGATAAACACTTTTTCCTGAGTTTCGATGATGGCCCGACTGCTGCTTTAGGCTCTACCGATGACACCTTGAGCATGTTGGCGAAGCAAAAGAAAACCGCCGTGTTTTTTATGCTGGGTGAAAATCTCAGTAGTCGTTCTGGTCATTCCAGTGCGGTCGTCATGCAAACGCTTTACAAAAACCAATGTGTGGCCTCACACGGGTGGCAACACCAGTCACATGCGAAGTGGGATCAATGGCAAAGCTCGATTCAACGAACAGAAGCCTTGTTGAAAACAACATTTGGTAACGAGCAAATAGTGCCGTACTTCCGTCCGCCTTATGGTCAGCGCAAAGCAGATAGTGGCGCGTTCTTCAAGGCCGAAGGTTTGCAGGTAGCCTTGTGGAATATCGATTCACAAGATTGGAACAACAACGTCAGCATCAATGATGTTAGTAACCGAATGATCACGCTTATGCTGATCAAGCGGCATGGCATGCTGCTTTTTCACGACATTCATCCGAAAGCAAAAGTGGCCTTGCCGGTCATGTTTGAAAGCTTTGGTGACGCCGTGACCTGGGGTGATTGCAAGCAGTTGGCTGCGAATTTGAAGTGAGTTGATTAAATATGCCGAGCCGAATCCGGCATGCTTTTTCAATCATCAAGTTGCGCTGGATTGTCTGTTCTCTGATGGGGGCGATAAGCCTTTGTCGTGGCTTGAGTCGCTGAAAAAATTTGCATGATGAGTTTCCATCTCACATAAAGTCGATGTCTTTAATTTCTAAAGAATGTTTCACAACGCTGCGCTGAGGTGGCGATGATATTCTTGGCAAGCTTTGCGATTGGGGGAATCAATGAAGCAAATAGTCGATGCCCTTGGTGACGTCAGCAGGGCTGTATTTTCATGTGCGTTCACACATGCTGACGTTTATTACGAGGGCGTGACGAGCTGCACAGCACTCATAAGTCGTTAATAGTGTTAATTGCTGTCACATGTCGCTTCTAACCTCGACTTGATGCTGGCTTGACGATATTCTGGAGTGTATGCATTCCAGGCAAGCCAGCTTATGAATTTCCAAAAACTTCTCGTTATTCAGATTGGATTTCTGATCGCGGTTGTTTCTTCAAATAATTCCACTGCACAGGTTTGTGCAACGCCGGGATTGTCGGGTCCTAATGCAGGCTTGTCAGGCACGCTTAATAGTTACTACCCCGGAACCGGTGCAAGTGTAAGCATTGGTGCAACTTCGATTCCCGTTGGGGCAATTGATACAACCGGCGGCGGGGCAGCGACTGCGATTGCAACCGGCGATTTATTGATCGTGATGCAAATGCAAGGCGCACAGATTAATAATTCCAATAGCGATTGTTATGGCGATGGCGTTGGCACAGCGGGCTGCGCAACGCGGCTTGTCACGACAGGCAATTATGCTGGCGGTAATACAACATCGAATTATTTGGCGGGTAATTGGGAATATTGCACGGCGATTGGTCCCGTCGCGGCAGGTTCTGTTGCCGTTCGTTGTGCTGGTGGGGCCGGAACGGTAAATGCCTACACCGCTAGTGCGGCAACCGCTGCCAGCGGCGCTTATCGATACCAAGTGATTCGTGTGCCGCAATACAGTTCCGCGACATTAACCGGTACTGTCACTTCGGCAAGCTGGAATGGTTCAACAGGTGGTGTCGCCTCATTACAAGTTGCGGGCACCTTGACTATGGGCGGGAATGCCATTGATGCAAGTCGTCGCGGCTTTCGCGGTGGTGGTAACACGCTGCTTGCCCCGGGTGCTGTGCCATCGGTTCTTGATCCTGTTAACGGAACTACTTTTTATCGCGCTGTAGCAGGTGCAATTCCTGGCGGCGAGGTTGAAGGTAGCTTCAAAGGAGAGGGTATCGCGGGAACGCCGCGCCTGGTTTACAACGGCACGGCGCAAGTCGATACCGGAACTGACGGCTACCCCAGTGGTTCGCGTGGCCGTGGTGCGCCAGGTAATGCGGGTGGTGGCGGCGAGAATCAAAACTCGGGCGGTGCAGGTGGCGGAAACGGCGGCTTGGGAGGTAATGGCGGTGGCGGTTGGAATGATGCTTCGCGTCCGAACACTTTTCGCGACAGTGGTGGTCATGGTGGTGATGGCAATAGCCGCGCAGGTAATAATTTAAGTCTCGGCGTGAATCGGATCATCATGGGCGGTGGCGGCGGTGCCGGCCATGTCGATGGTGGCGGTACCAACTGTCAAAATGGCGGCTGGGGTGGTAATGGCGGTGGTATCGTTATCGTGAAAGCTGGCTCCTTTTCCGGAACGGGGTCGTTACTCGCTGATGGCAATGACGGTTTTCGTCCAAACACCGCTGGTTCGTGTACTGATGCGGCTGGTGGAGCAGGTGCAGGTGGCAGTGTTTACGTTGCCAATGACACGGGTAGTCTTGCAAGCCTCACCATCAATGCTCGTGGCGGCAACGGCGTGAATTCCAGCTATGCCGAACATGGTCCTGGCGGCGGTGGTGGTGGTGGGGCAGTGCGTTACACCAGCGCTGGCGGAGTTCCGGTTATCACCGTTACCGGCGGCACCAATGGCCGTGATGCCAATGGCGTGGCGCAGGCTGGGTTTCCAGCAACACCGCAAGCCTGGTTTTCCACTCCGGGTGCTAATTCAGCAATCGCCTCTGCGGCGACGCCTGCAGCGAGTACCACACCACCTTCAACAACATGTTTTCCTAATTTGACGGTGAGTAAATCCACCACAACACCGAGCATCACTGCGGCAACGGGAGCGACGGCGACCTATAGCGTTGTCGTCACGAACTCGAGTTCCGGTGCGGCCATTGGCTCTTCGGTGGTGGATAACGCCTTGCCGACCAACTGGACAGCCGGTGCGGTGAGTGCCGTCACATTTTCTCCCGCCTTATCGGCCACTGTTCTAGGGGGTTATGTTGAGTCGGCAACCGCCGGTCAACCTGCGGTTGCAAATGCTCCGGGTGGGCCCGCTAATCTAGTCGCTTTGGCAACCGCTCCTTCATCAACAACAGCACCGTTTTTCCGTAATCTCACCATTCCGGGAAATGGCACAGTCACCTTGACGTATGCCGCGACCATTCCAGACACCGCAGGTATCGGCACGTATCACAATTCGGCCGGTGTACAGTTTCTGGATCCAACACGTACCACCGCAACACGCGTAGTGACGGCAACGACAAACAACACGGCAAACCGCTGCTCATCGCCAGGTGCGAGCACCACCGGCTGTTCGGCCAGTGGCAATTCTGTCGCTGCGACTACCAACACGACTTATGAAGCCGGCGCAGCTGCCGTAGCAGGCAGCCAATACAGCGGTCTGGTCGCGGGTAACACTGGTGAAGACGTTGTCTTGCTGCCGGATTTGTCGATTACGAAAACCGCAAGCGCCGCTAGCTTTACCATTGGTGCCGCTAGCCAGTCCTACACGATTGTTGGTCGCAATAATGGGCGCGCAATTGCCAATCAGGTTTTCAATACCAATCAGGCAACCGATGCATTGGCGACCGCGTTAGTCGCACCGACATTAAGCATCACCGATACCTTGCCGACCGGCATTACAGTGAGTTCTGTTACCAGTAGTGTGCCTGCGGTGTGGACCTGTACGCCGAATGGCGGCAGCACGGCATTCACATGCACGTCTTCCGCAGCGGTTTATCCGGTCGCTGCGGCCACCGATATTGTGACGGTCACCGTCAATGTCGCAGTCGCAGCAACTGCATGCCCAGGGCCGAATAACAACACCACGGTAATCACCACTCCTGCATTGGGTGAAGTCAATGCAGTCAATAATAGTGGCAGTGTTTCGACTACGAGTAATTGTTCGGCGAATCTATCGGTAACAAAAACGGATGGTACTGCCACGGTTGTATCGGGTGGATCGACTGTTTACACAATAACCGTTACGAATGCTGGCCCGGCTGCGGCAGATGGCGCGCTTGTCACAGACACACCAAGTGCAGGATTAAGCTGTGCTGTCACCAGCTGTACGCCCACCGCCGGAGCTGTTTGTCCTGCAGCAGGCGCATGGCCGAATTTGTTGGCCGGCGGTTTGACGATTGCGACGCTGCCATCAAGCGGCATGGTTAGTTTTGGTTTGACGTGCAGTGTGACCGCAACTGGCTTTTGATTGATATTGCAGGGTATCACCACTGTTTCACGCAGGAGAGCCCTTGGGGCCGACGTTTGTTCTGCAGATGCCCGAAGTTGCCCGCAAGCAAGCTCATCAGGATTTAAATAATTTTTAAAGAAATCCGTTCGGCTTGCGGGTAATTGGCGGTTGCTTGCATGGCATGCTCCACGGCCGTTCGCAACATGGTTGGCGTGACATAAGCACGATGTACGCGATTAATGGCTGCCATGTAGAAACGGCCAAATAAATTGATGCATTGAACGCGCGTGCCAAGCGTAAATTCCACTTTTTGCGAATTAATAATCTTAACGCCGATGCAAGAACGGAATTTAAGGTGCTTGTCATCGGCACCTAGAATAACTTGAGAAAAACTATTCTCCGAATTCGTGAGTTGATCGATTACCGGAAAGCGATTCGCAAATAAATGTTCACGCTGTTTCGATAATAAAGAAGAAACCGGGCAACCTAGCGGCGACGTTCTCAGCCCCATCGGTTTCACCAGTAAATTTCTAAATGCCATCATGCGCGACACACTGTTCGGCGGATTCTGCATGAACCCGTCCAGCAGAGAAGCCAAAAGTGCAGATGCCTTTTTATTGCCAATGCCGGCGTCACTCATGGTCAAACAGAAGGTATCGTCATGTTGAAATTTTTCGTTGGCAAATTGCTTAATCAACAACGAATCTTCAGGTGTTGACTCGAGTTCGACTACGACAAGTTCGCCGCCGGTTTCGGAGGCGAAGCCGGTTGAGCCGAGCCATCGACTCCAGGCCCCGCGCAGCTTACCCATGACGCCACGATAGCTTAGGCATGCGGCGCTTAGAGTGCTACCTGCCGGTGCATCGAGCGACAAGGAAGTGGTAGGAATTTTACTGATGTCGAAATCATCACCCTCGAGAATATCCGACACTTTTTTCGGCAGTAATTCAGTGAGCGATGGAATGCTTGCCTCATTGTTGAGTACTTGTTGGCGTAAGGACTCCGATAAGTTCCCACCGAGTTCATTGGTATGACAGGACAAGGCGAAAAAAACCGGATGCGACGAGTTTTCAGTCAAAGGGAAAAACTGGTGCCAGGTCTCGCCGCCAAAACGCACGGTAAACATGCAGTCCGGTGGAATATTGATGAAATGCAAAGCCTTTACGAAATTATCGGGATCTGTTTCGATTTGCTCCTGAGTGGCACTCGAGAATCGTAATTGTGCGCCACCACTTCCCGATACGGCGGTGAATATTCGATGCCCGGCATGACGGTGAAACGGATGACCTTTTGCGCCGACCGAAAATGTATACAAGGAAGTCGCGTCACCTTTTTCTAAATCAGTGCCAGCAAGCTTTGCCGATGGCTCGTCGAGCTCGTCGATAAAATCGTGATGGGCCTTCTGCCGAGCCAAGGCACTCTCGTATAGATGGTTACCGGAGCCATGGCCGAGTTGCGCAATCAATGACACATCGACCGGAAGGCCACCGGATTTCGACACAATTTTCGCGGAGGGGAAGCTATGCACCACTTTTGTCATCGGTAACACGGAATACCTGCCTGGGTCTAAAACCCGGAAAAGACTAACGTTTTCGCAATGAAGAATTGAAGTGGATTGTACGCTTTTAAAGTGAATGACAAGTAGGTCGGGCCCCGGCCCGACATGAACATCATCGCAAACTATATAAACATCGGGCCGAATGAATATCGGGGCTAATAAACGTCGGGCCTAGGCCCGACCTAGGATTGCTTTGCCTTGGCGAAGGCTGCGGCTAAAGCGTTGTTAGGAGCAGGTTGACTAGTATTCTCACGCGGCTTTTTAGCGGCAGCGGAGAATTTATTAGGCAATGGCCCGCGTGGTTCAGTTTTATTGGCTTGGTTTGCATTCGAGGTATCTACCGGGTCACTCAGCCGGCGTGTGAGTGCAATACGTTTGCGCTGCAAATCCACTTCCAATACTCGTACCTTAATAACATCACCCGCCTTCACGACCTCGCGCGGATCTTTGACGAATTTGTCTGCCAATGCGGAGATATGAATTAAACCATCCTGATGTACACCGATATCGACGAAAGCGCCAAATGCCGCGACATTGCTAACCACGCCTTCAAGAATCATGCCGACTTTTAGGTCCTTCATTTCCTCGATGCCATCGGCAAAGCTGGCGGCCTTGAATTCGGGGCGCGGATCACGCCCTGGTTTTTCAAGTTCCTTCAAAATGTCACGTACAGTAGGCACGCCGAATTTTTCATCCGTGAAATTTTCCGGTTTTAAGCTTCTAAGGAATGAAGTGTCGCCCATGACGCTCTTAATTTCGCGGCCACATTCTTTCAAAATACGTTCGACAACCGGATAAGCTTCAGGATGAACCGAAGAAGCATCCAGCGCATTTTTTCCATCGGCAATGCGAAGAAAGCCGGCGCATTGTTCAAAGGTTTTTTCGCCAAGGCGCGAGACCTTCAATAAAGCTTGGCGTGACGTGAACGGTCCATTTTGATCGCGGTGGGCGACAATGTTTTCCGCAACCACGGTGCTCAAGCCCGATACGCGCGCAAGCAATGCGGACGATGCTGTGTTGACGTGTACGCCGACCGCATTGACGCAATCTTCAACCTTGGTGTCGAGTGCGCGCGCCAGACGATAGGGATTTACATCATGCTGATATTGGCCAACTCCAATTGCCTTGGGCTCGATTTTTACCAACTCTGCCAGCGGGTCTTGCAGGCGGCGAGCAATGGAGACTGCACCGCGAATACTGACATCCAGATCCGGGAATTCTTTTGCCGCTAATTCCGATGCCGAGTAAACCGAGGCACCAGCTTCGCTCACCACAATTTTCTGCATTTTTAGATGTGGGTTTTGCTTGATCAAATCGCCGGCGAGTTTGTCGGTTTCACGCGATGCAGTGCCATTTCCGATCGCAATCAGTTCGACCGAGTATTTTTCGCAAAGTAGTTTCAAGCTATGTAGGGAAGCGTCCCATTGTTTGCGTGGCTCATGCGGATAAAGTGTATCGTGCGCCACAAATTTCCCGGTTTTATCGACGACAGCAACTTTTACCCCGGTACGAATGCCAGGGTCGAGACCAAGTACTGTGCGAGCTCCAGCGGGTGCGGCAAGCATGAGGTCTTTGAGGTTGTCACCAAAAATATTGATTGCCTCAGCTTCAGCTTTTTCGGTCGCTTGGCTGAATAAATCCAGCATCAGGTGTAAGTGCAGTTTTGCGCGCCAAGTTAGACGACAAGCATCCATCAGCCATCGGTCAGCGGGGCGATCAAGATTTTCGATCCCCGCAATTTTTGCCACCCGGCCAGTAGCATAAAGATTGCCGGCATCGATATCGGCGCCAGGGTCTAGATCCAGGTTCAAAATTTCTTCGCGACGGGCTCGCAACAAAGCCAATAAGCGATGCGACGGAATATTGGAAAGCAATTCCTTGTGGTCGAAATAGTCACGATATTTTTCGCCGACGGTTTCTTTGCCTTCGGTTACTTTGGCGCGAATGATGCCAACATCGCTCATCCACTGTCTCAGCTCGCCGATCAGTGCGGCATTTTCACCCCAGCGTTCCATCAAAATCGAGCGAGCGCCTTCCAACGCCGCCTTGCTATCGTTGATATCGTGCTCGGCATTGAAAAATTGCGTGGCAAATTCTTCAGGCACAAGCAGCGGATTATTCAGCAAGCCGTCAGCCAATGGCTCCAGTCCGGCTTCGCGGGCAATTTGTGCACGTGTGCGGCGTTTTGGCTTGTAGGGTAAATACAGGTCTTCTAGGCGCGCTTTATTGTCGGCAAGATTAATTTCATTGCGCAATTCATCGCTCAATTTTCCCTGTTCTTCGATGCTTGCAAGAATCGCCGAACGGCGTTCTTCGAGTTCGCGCAAATAGCGAAGCCGCGTTTCTAGATCACGTAGCTGGGTGTCGTCGAGTCCGCCAGTGACTTCCTTGCGATAACGCGCAATGAATGGGACCGAGGAGCCTTCATCAAGCAAAGCGATGGCGGCAATAACTTGCTGGCTTTGCGCTTTGATTTCTTCGGCAATAATTCGTGCGATTTTTTTATTTGGCATGATTTTGTTAATTGATTAAAAAATTTGTTGAGTAGGGTGGATCCCGCCGTCAGGCGGTATCCACCGAGTTTCATCGCAATGTGGTGTGGAATAAATAACAGGGCGCAAGCTTGTGACGTATCCACCAAACACCATCGCAATCTGTGGTGGAATCACCAACGGCGTGCCGCCGGTTGGTGGTTCCACCCTACGGCAATATTTTGTGCGATTTTTTTATTTTGCATGATTTTACTAAAGGATTAAAAATTTGTTGAGTAGGGTGGATCCCGCCGTCAGGCGGTATCCACCGAGTTTCATCGCAATGTGGTGTGGAATAAATAACAGGGCGCAAGCTTGTGACGTATCCACCAAACACCATCGCAATCTGTGGTGGAATCACCAACAGCGTGCCGCCGGTTGGTGGTTCCACCCTACGCTGGGGAGCCGTCCGGATTTTTATCGAGCAACCATAAGCCGGCCCATAATTTCGGGTCCATCGAATAGCCTTCGCTAATTTTCTGGGTCAGCCAGCGTGGTGCATCTTTGACAGGCACTTCATGCACGATAATATTTTCGCTTTCATCGCCGCCACCGGCATTGATCCGAGTGAGATTTCGTGCTCGTGCGAAAGCAATGACCTCATTACTCATACCGGCTGAGCTTGGGCCGATCAACAATACTTTGACTTCGTCTGCCTGCCAGCCGGTTTCTTCCAGTAGTTCGCGTTTCGCGGCTTGCTCGATCGTATCGTTTTCATCGAGATCGCCTACCAAGCCTGCCGGCATTTCAATGGTGTTGGCATTCATCGGCACGCGAAATTGTTCAACGAATAAAAGCTTGTCATCCGGTGTTACCGCGATAATGATCACGGCAGAACCTGCATTGGTACGCTCGGCATATTCCCAGTTATCGCGCTTTTTCAAACGCAGGTAATGGCCTTCATAGAGTGTTTCAGTTGTATTCATGGCTTTATTGTAACGGCAATTCCAGCAAGCGGCGACGCGTCATTGGCCCGAAGCGTAATTTTTCGCAGAGTGGAATTAGCAAGTCTCGTTGAATATTTTTTCGTGAAGCCAGTGCAAATTCATTGGGTAAAGGCACGTCACAAACAACGGTTGCAAGTTTGCGTGATAGCAGCGCGATTTCACGATGTTCTTTCAAGCGTTCGGCGTGCTGGGCACTGCCGCGAATTCGCAGATAAGGAATTTCTGCAACGCGTTCCAGCAAAGCATCTAAACTTCCGAAATGCCCGAGCAAAGTCGCTGCCGTTTTTGGGCCGATACCCGGCACGCCCGGTATGTTGTCAACCGCATCGCCAGTGAGCCCAAGGAAGTCTGCAATTTGATGTGCATGCACACCATAGCGTGCTTTTACGCCTTCGCAGAGCCAGCGGTCGTTACGCGTGAAATCCCATTGCGAGTCGCCCGTGTCCAGTAATTGCGACAAATCTTTGTCGGCGGAAATGATTGTGATGTTTTGTCCTGCATCGCGACATAGCTTGGCAGCGGTGCCGATTAAATCGTCGGCTTCGTAACGGCCATTCACCAATACCGGAAACCCAAGCGCTGTGCAGACTTCTTGGCAATAAGCGAATTGCCGCTTCAGCTCTTCCGGGGCCGGATCGCGATTCGCTTTGTAGGCGGGGTATAGCTCGTTTCGATAATTCGTTTCAAGCGATGCATCGAAAGCAAATGCACAGCGCCGTGGTTTTACTTTCTCAACAAAGTCCAACACGAAACGCGTAAAGCCGTGCACGGCATTGACCGGTTGTCCATCAACATCGTTAAAATCAGGCGGCATCGAATGCCAAGCTCTAAAAATGTAAAGGCTTGAGTCAATCAAATAAGTTGTGGAAGCGCTCACAGTCTCAGGTCGCTCAGTCGATCTTGGAGTTTCGGCCGCACTCGTTCCGGTGCTACTTCATCGGCATTGCCGATATGGATAAAACCAAGGATGCTTTCGTTTTCTTCGATGCCCAGCGTTTTCATGATTTTGGAGTCGTAAGCTGCCCAACCCGTGAGCCATTGCGCACCATAACCCAGTCCCTGCGCAGCTTGCAGTAACGCGAAACACACTGCACCGCCTGAAAGTATTTGTTCCTGTACGGGGACTTTATGGTTTGGTGTAAGTCTCGCGATTACCGTGATAATTAATGGCGCAAATGAAAAACGCGCACGGTCTTTTTCGATGACGGAGTCGGGAGCATTTGCATCCAGCTCGATCGCACGTTTTGCCAACAGCTCACCCAAGGCAAGGCGGCTATCGCCCTGTATTTTCAGGAAACGCCATGGTGCAAGTTTACCGTGATCGGGAACCCTTAGCGCAGATGTGAGCATTTGCTGTACTTCTTCGGAGTTCGGGCCGGGGCCGTGAAGCGTGCGTGATGGCGTAGAGCGGCGCTGATCGAGCATTTTTATGAGATTCATGTAACAAATATTAACATTCAATAGGAAAGTGAGAAAAAGTGAGAGACTGTTCACAGATTATATTCGTTCGACCGCATACTTTACGTATGCCAACAACTCTATCCCCCCAAGAGTTTCCCAAGAGTATTTATGAGCCAGAACGAATTCCATGTAGCAGGTCAGCGGTCGTATCAAAACGATCCGGAGCTGTTCAATACACTGCGTAAGCATACTATCAGTCATCTGACGATGGTTCTTGGCCGCGTGTTGGGTAAGGCGGACGACTGGTTGTTTGATTTGGCACAGAAAGAAGAAGTACTGATTGGCTCGCCCCATATGGATTCGATGCGCAAATTGCGCATGGCACGCACACCACTTGAGAATGGTTTCAAGCGTCACTTTGATTCCGGTTTTGAATCAATGAGGCGCGGCGTACAGCAGGAATCAAATCTAGGTCGTGTTATGAGCCTCGTGGCAGACGACGAACTTGAAGTGCAACTGGCTTCCGAATTCGTTGTGGAAGCTGTTGTGAATGCGCATGGCCCTGCGTTGAACGTAATTGCCCAGCGTTTTGCCGCTATTGTCGGGGTAGAGCAGCTTGAGGCCAGTTTGAATCCGTTGAGTGCGGCGAATCTCGCCAACTCGATTTATGTCGCACAACGTGACGTGAACTTACCTCCCAGTGTTCGCGTAGTACTTTACAAGTATTTCGAACGCGAGTTGGTGCAAAGCCTCGGTAGTTTGTTGACGGAATTGAATGCCCGAATGTCAGCCGCAGGTATTCGTGCCGATCTGGGAAATCCGCGTCCGGTTGACGCGGCACCGGAGCCCGTGCCGGTGCCTGCCGTGCAACGTGCAGCGCAAGGCAACTCCGACGATAAGCAAATGTTCGATGCGCTTTGCACCATGTTGCATGCCTTCCGCCCGCAAATGGGCGCAGGCGGGGCAAATGGTGTAGCAGACGGCGGAGCTGTACAAAGCAGTGGCAATGCGAACATTGCTTCGGGCGCCGGTTTTTCGGCAAGTCAGGGCTTTTCTGGTGCCGGTACAAATTCCAATGAACGCCCAATGGCAATGTCGGAAATGGTATCGGTACTTTCCCTATTACAAAGACAGGTTCCACAAGCGGTGCAGGCCGCTATGATGGACCCGAAAGTTTCGCTCGCACATGATCTTAAAAAAGAAATGTTGCGCAGTGTAAAAAATATCGGTTTGCAGTCTGACGAAGTGCATCTCAGCCAAGACGATGAAGATGCCGTTGACTTAGTTGGTATGTTGTTCGACGTTTTATTTGACGAACGAGATTTTGAACAGCTCGCGCGCGGTTTGATGTCACGCTTGGTGGTGCCTTACGTGAAAGCCGCTGTGCTCGATCGCCGCATGTTCAT
>JBDTTC010000369.1:0-10025 GCA_039930825.1 Arenimonas sp. | reverse complement strand
ATGGCACGTCTGATATTGAAAGAACAACTCCCGCTGAAAATCGTAGTGATTGGAAATGTGGAAACCTACGAGCCATCCAACGCCTACTTTTCCACCGGTTCGTACGTGCGTGAAGACTTGCCTGGTTTGCTGGAAATGCATGATGTGGGAATCTGCTTTTTGCCTTCGATATGCCCGGAAACATTTTCGTTTGTCGCCAGCGAAGTCATGCAACTTAAATTTCCACTCGCCTGCTTTAATCTGGGAGCGCAGGCCGAGCGGGTCGCTGCTTATGACCGGGGCTTCATCATTGACGAACCAACGGCCGAATCTGCCTTGAGGCGGATACTCAAGATTGTCGTGGAAAGGCAGGCAGGCTCAAACATTTTTGCCGAACCAATAAAAACAGAAAATAATCCTGCTGGAGTTGTTGAAGCATGAGCAGGAATGCTATGAACCGGGTTTGCGTTGTCGTGCCCGTCTATGCCGGGCTCGAAGAGTCGCGGCGTTGCATCGAATCGTTGATTGCATCACTGAAGCTGCAAAAAACCGAAGCGCGAGTCATTATCGTTGACGATTGTTCGCCCGAGCCGGCGCTATCGCAGTATTGCAAAAAAATATCTGACGGCAATCCATCGATTGATTTGTTGGTAAATGAAAAAAATCTGGGCTTTGTGAAATCGGTCAATCGCGGCATGCTGGAAGCGGGCGATGACGACGTCATTTTATTGAACAGCGACACCGAAGTGGCAAATGACTGGATTGACCGTCTGGCTGCCGCCGCTTACCGGAAAGATAAAATTGCGACGGTGACGCCATTCTCGAACAACGCCACCATTTGCAGTTATCCGCGGTTTCTCGAAAGTAATTCGCTGCCGGCGAACGAGACAGTAAAGTCGCTGGATAAACTTTTTTCGCACATCAATGCCGGTAAAACGGTTGATTTACCTACAGGGCACGGTTTTTGCATTTTTATCCGGCGTGCGGCAATCAAGGAAATCGGATTATTCGATGACAAGGCATTTCCACGCGGTTACGGAGAGGAAAATGATTTCTGCTGCCGCGCACATATTGCCGGCTGGATGAATATCCTGGCTTGCGATGTTTTTGTTTTCCACGAAGGCTCGGTCAGTTTCGGTGCGGAACGTGAAATACGTGTCGCCGCGGCAATGAAAACAATCGCCGTGCGCTATCCCTGGTATCACGCTGCCGTAAATACATTCATAGAAGCCGATCCCGTTGCCGCGTTCCGCCAATCAGTGAGTGATTATCGTAGATTGAAAAACCCAAGGCCGTCGGTCTTGATGATCAATCACGGACTCGGCGGCGGTACGCAAAAACACGTGCACGAGCTGGCAAGAAGTGTCGAGTCGGGGTTCCGATGTTACGAGCTGGCAAGTACAAACGGAAAGCGGGTCGAAATAAGATCACTGTCCGATGACGATGGCTTGCAGGAATTCTATGAAATTCCGCGACAGCTTGATTCATTGCTCAAACGCCTGAAAGTACTTGACGTGATTCATGTACATTTTCATCACACCATCGGATTACCGCTGGAATTGTTTGATTTGCCGAGGCTGCTGGGTGTCGAGTATGACTTTACCGCCCATGATTTTTTTGCCATATGCCCGCAGATTAATCTGGTTGAAGAGCGTGGCAATTATTGCGGGGAGCCGGAGCGAACGGTTTGCAATGCGTGCATCAAAAAAAGGCCTGCACATGGTGCAAGTGATATTGCCGAATGGCGTGCCTACTATGCCCAGCTGCTTGCGAAAGCCCGTCATGTCTATTGTCCTTCGCACGACACGGCTACGCGATTGCAGCGCTATTTTTATCTTCCGAACATTGTCGTTACGCCGCATGAAGTAAATAACGATGTGGTTTTATATAAACCGGAACCGATGGTGTCCGACGGACACTTGGTGTTCTGTATCATCGGCGCACTCAGCAAATGGAAAGGCGCCGACCTGGTCGAAGCGGTTGCAGAACTGGTCGAAAAAAGTCGGCTGCCCATTCGCTTTGTCTTGATCGGCTTTGCTTACCGGCAATTGAATGATTTGTCTCAACGCGTATTGCAGATTACCGGGCCATACCAGGACGACAATCTTGATGCCCTGATCGGACAACATAAACCGCATGCGATATGGTTTACCTCGCAATGGCCCGAAACCTATTCGTATACCTTATCCGCAGCATTGCGTACGCAATGCGCAATCATTGCGCCGGATCTGGGCGCCTTCTCCGAACGCCTGCGTGATCGGGCGCTGAGCTGGGTGCTGCCCTGGAATACCACGCCAGCCAGTTTCACGGATTTTTTCATGTCCTTGCGCAAGAGCTTCATCGAAAACAAGGTGCAGTTTGGAAAAACGGCAATTGCCGACTCAGGAAATTATCTGGGACGATATGCAGCGGCCCGACAAAAAAAATCCGGAAACTCCAGGCAATCTACGGTTCAGGGAATCAATCTTTACGTGCCGGGAGCCGATGCGCCCGTGTACGCAATGCGGGTGAGTCGTTACATCCTGGCCAAGCGCGTATTGCGGGACAGGATAATCGCGATATACCGTCATGAAAAAATGCGTCCATTCCTGAAGCGCATTGTACCGATCAAGTGGGTAATCGCTGCTGATCGATGGTTGAGTTATTAATGTGAACAAGATAATGAAGCAATAAACCTGTTGAAACATGTAAACCCATTAACTTCGAAATTCTATTTTTTACTGGAACATATTTATGAAACGAGCCAAGAAAACGATTCTTCCAATCAGCATGGTAACTGCTATATTGCTAATTGCGGGTTGTGATTTGAATAAACCGCAAGAAACCACAACGACTGAAGAGCAAGTCGCGCCTGCTGTCGCTCCCTCGGAGCAGTCTCCTGCCGTCATGAAAACCAGACCGGCATTTGCCATTTTTTCTTTAGAGAAAGGCACGATAGATCTGCTGTTCAAGCCTGAGTCTGCACCTGCAGATATGAGTTTTGAAAATAGCTGCCCTGCGGGTACGCAGCCTTTGGGCCTTGCCGATATAAACTTTGGCGGAAAATTGTATTGCACCGATGCGAGCAGCCGCAGTATCAGAGTGATGGATCTGGCAACCAAAGCGGAATTATTTACATGGATGTGGCCATCTGAAATTCAGGGTACGCCGATGTGGTTCATAGGTCGTTGGAAGAAAGATACCGACGTTGGTTTGGCAGCATACGATTCTGCCAGGGGTGTATTTCATATTTTTGATTCGGCAGATAAAAGCTTTAAGTTAAGCAGCAGCTTTGAATATGGCGGCGTTGGTACGCAACTATTACCTTTGGTTGGTGACTGGAATGGCGACGGCTCAGACTCTATCGGCGTGTACAAACCTGCAACATCACAAATGGACTTGCGTAATTCCCTTGATGCCGGAATCGCCGATATTTCCTTTCGCTTTGAAAATGGCAGCGCGGAACCCCAGGACGTGGCGATAGCGGTAAATACCGAACAACGCACGGTAGCGGGTTTATACTCGGCCACGAAAGGCTCGGCTACTCTTGGCTCCACCGATCTGGCAGTGCAGCCGCAAACGGTGTTTTTTTTCGGGGCTCCCGAGCAGCAAAAAATTGTTGTTCCAGTTCGTTAAGAAACCCTACCAAGTCCATGTGAGAAAAAAATGTCAAAATTCGCCAGTCTTTGGATTGATCAAGCCGATGCTAAATCAGTATTGGGCCAACGTGTTCGCGAAAATGCCGATTTGAAACCGCTCGAGAAAAATCTTGTCGAATTCATCGATAATGGATTTACGATTATCGAGTCGGCAGTATCTGAAGGCTTGATTGACCAGTATCTTGCAGACTTTGAAAGACTTCTTGAAAGCAAAAACAGCGGACTACTGGCCAGTGTGCCGGTACATGGTCCCGAAGATAAAGCGATGGTGGCTGCCCACGATGCCGACAGGCAGTCGCCATTGACAAAATATCTGGATACTTTTTGTTTTTCCGAATACGCAAAACAATTGAGCCTGAACTATAACGCCGTAAACTTTTTGAAGGCTATCTTCGAAGAGTTGCCATTGTGCTTTCAAAGCCTGCATTTCGAGCGCGGCTCCACGCAGGCAATTCACCAAGACACCGCGTATGTGGTTGTGGATCAGCCGCTGAATTTGGCCGCAAGCTGGATTGCGCTGGAAGATGTACAGGAAGGTTCCGGAGAGCTGGCCTATTATCCTGGCAGTCATCGTTTTGCCGATCATCTTTACAGCAGTGAGTACAAACATTTTAACCACGAACGCGATCCACACCAGGAGCATCTCGAGCATTTGGAATCCCTGCATACAAAAGCAGCAGCGCTCGGTTTGCAGCTCCGGAAGTTCAACCCCAAGAAGGGCGACATGTTGATATGGCACGCCGATTTGGCGCACGGCGGCCTGCCGATCGAAAATCCGGCCTTAACAAGGCGTAGCTATGTCTCGCATTATTGTGGACTTTCGAGAGTCCCCAACTATGTTAGATATCTACCCGAAGAAAAACGGCTGCGTATCAATTATTCACCGCGCGGCCAGTTTTCGACCATGTATTACTAAGTCTTGTCCTTCGGTGGCCTAGATAAAGCGTGATTCTATCCAAATATTCTTAGCTTTATCTTGTCACAGCTTGTAAAATCACCGACTTTGCTGCCCGTTCGGGCGTAATTTCAGGGGATACCATGCAATTTCTCAATAAGCTGGCCGCTTACGGGCAGGCTATGTCGCGCAAGCAAATCGCCATCGTCTGCGGCCTTGTCGCCGCAGCGTCAATCGGTGGTTTCGTTTTGGCAGACTACCTGTCGGCGCCTGTTGGGGATGCATTATCCGACCAGGTTGGCGCAATTCAGGCTGACTTTAAAGTTACCGAGTCTGGGGCCGCGACCTATAACATCAAGATTTATACCCCGCCGGGTACTGCAGGCGTAGCGCCGCAAGTGTCACTGGCCTATTCCAGCCAGGGCGGCAATAGCGTCATGGGCAAGGGCTGGGCGATTTCCGGCACCAGCGGAATTTCACGCTGCCGCGCCAGCCGCGAAGCAGGTGATTCCATTGTTGGCGGTGTGCCGGTGGATGGTGATTTCGGGCCGGTAAACTTTACCGGCAGCGATCGTTTCTGTCTTGATGGCCAGCGTTTGCTGGAAGTCTCAAATGCAACCGATGCCTGCAAAGTTGTCGCAGGCGCAACTGTAATGAGCCTACGTACGGAGATCGAAAGTTTTCAACGCGTATGCGCCTATACATTTACTCCTGCCAATGGCCCGCGCTTTTTCACCGTAGAACGCAAAGACGGATCGACCAGTTGGTATGGTGACCGCGTTAGTAATTCACCCGGTGAAATTGGCCCGCGAGCCGATGGCTTTCTGGAAAGCAATCGTCTGCTTTCTGATGGTACGTATGCTGCGAATACGACGGTCGCTAACTGGCTGCAAACGCGCTTTCAAGACTCTACCGGGAACTATATAGATTATCTGTATTTAAAAAACCCGACGCAATCCGGTACCAATGTAACCGGCGAGTTGTTGTTGTCTGAAGTCAAATATACCGGCAAGCTAGTATTGCCAGGGCAGGCGGGCGTTGCCAGCGATCCGTATGCGAGTGTGAAGTTTAATTACGGTTTGGCAAATCAAACGATAATTAGCTACCAATCGGGGGCGCGCTTTACCCAAAGCCAACGCTTGAATAGCGTGACGGTAATAAACGACGGTGAAGTAGTACGGCATTATCCTTTGACGTACATCATTTCTAGTTCAGGTACACAAGCGACCTTGCTTTCGCAAATTCAAGAGTGCGCGGAAGTCTCTGCACAAACCTGTATGCAACCTACCGTATTTAATTGGAGCGTAGCCGCAAGCTCGTTTGTTACGGCAGATTATTCTACAAGTGAAAATTGGAACAATTCCAGATATTCACTTTTAGATATGAAAGTGAATGATGTAGATGGCGATGGCTTAGGCGATATAGTTGCCTACGTGAAAGAAAACTCGGGTAACCAAGGCAGATTGATAAGTTTTAAGGCAGTACCAAGCACGGGCTCGGCAGCACCAAGCACGACATCATTTTCTTTCTCTGGATATTCCGCAGCAATTGCAGATAGTTACGTGCCCTTTTATTACACCCAAGGCGCAGCTCAAGGGGAAGGTTGGTTTTTACTGGATTACAATGGTGATGGCTTTGACGATCTTGCTTTATCAACAGGCATATCGAGTGGCAACTGGGTAATTCGGCCCTCAAGCGGCCCTCAAAATGGTTCGCTGGGCTTTAATAGTACGGCTGATCTCTTGGCTGGGCTTAGCACGCCGATTCCTAGCAATAAAGAGGCGGAATATCAACCGAAGTTAGCCGATCTCAACGGCGACGGGTTGATGGATATTGTGTATTTCAAAAACGATGCCATTAAGGCGCGTCTAATGGAAAAAGTGAATGGCAGCTACGGCTGGTTCACCGAGCGTGCGGTAGTTGCACCGGATATTTGCAGTGGCATTACAACATGTAGCTATGTATTTGACGGATTGTTCCGCAAAAATGGTTTTCAACAAATTAATGATTTTAATGGTGATGCGCGCTCTGATTTATTGTTATACGCAAAAATAACAGCTGCTAAAGATGCCGGAATTTTCGACACGCAAGGTGATATTTCTATTGCACCGAAAGCTGGCATTTCTTCGTCAAAAATTACGAAACGCATGAGCTTCTCATTAACAGTTGATCGAATTACGACTACTGAAATATCTCTCAAGCGTTATTCGTGGTGGGATTCGGCAGCCAACTCTCTGGGCGACCGGGTGAGTTTCGCAGACTCTAATGGTGATGGGCTGTTAGATTTGATTCTGAATAAAGATGGCTTTATTTCCAATCAAATAAATACAGGTGCCGGTTTTAGACCCGAAGTTGCTTCCGGGAATAAAGTGTATTGGTATAAGAAATTGCAAATAGTCGACATCAACGGCGACGGCCGTGCAGATATCGTGTATCCGGACAATGTATTTCCGCGATTCATGGTGCGTTACGCAGATATCAACGGCATTTTCGGGACTGAACAAGTAGTGCCGGGCGGAAATGCAAAAACGAATTGCAAAATTGGATCCAATACGGGTAGTTGCCTTGATAGCCATATCTATCAATTTGGCGATTTCGATGGAGATGCATCGGTTGACTTCCTGCGTATGCGTGTGAAATCAACATCTGGCCTCGAAGGTAATGACGCGCAGACTTATGTTTCTCGTGCTGGTGCAGAGTCACGCAATACTCCACACGATGTCATAACCGAGATCAAAAACGGACTTGCAGAAAAAATAGTACTGGGCTATTTGCCTCTTACGAATAAGGACACATATCGTCGTCCTGGTGGCGCGAGTATTGGACTGAATTTTGGCCGTGGCTCACCTGTGCAAGATTTTATGGCACCGATGTACGTGGTCACGTCAGTTGATCAAAGTGCGCCAACTCAAGCAAATCCCAATGCCATGCGTTCAATGTACTACCGCTATGCCGGTGCAAAATTGCAGGCAGGCGGGCGCGGCTTGCTAGGGTTTTATGAAATTACTAGTTTCGATCCCAATACGCCAGGCTATACCATCGCAACAACGCAAAAATACCATCAGGGTTTCCCGTCCGTTGGTGTGCTGGCGGAATCTAGTCAGCGAATATTGCCGGGCAATTCTTATAATCCAAAAGCATGCTTGGTAACAAACAATGCATTTTGTTATGCGGTTATGGGAGATATGTTTCCCGCACTCGGCGGAACCTTGATTAGCAAGACGACATATTTCTGGGAGCATTACCCAAATTTCAATCCAGGCCTACAAGTGCCCACCCAGATGAGGCCTTACGCTAACGAGAGCGAAACCTATGACGCGAATAACGGTGAGCGCATTAGCCGAGTCTCAACAGTAATCAATTATGATGCATGGGGAAATACGCTGCAGACAGCTGTAGATACCTATACTGGCACAGCGAATTCCAATCCGGTCACCGTGACCACCAATAATACTTATGTAAACGATACGTTGAATTGGCGCTTGTCGCGCATGACACAAAGCGCCGTTACGCATAGCCGCAATGGCCAAGCCATTGTGCGCAATACCAGTTTTGACTACGACATGGCGGGCCCGGTAACGGGCTTCCTGAAATCGGAACGTATTTCTCCCAATGGCGCTGCCAATCAGGATATGCGAAAGGAATATAATTTCGATGCTTATGGCAATCGCATCGCCAGCTTTTCTTGCAGCCAGGGTATTGTTAATTGCAAAAGCACCGCACTTCAATATTCGCCGTGGGATGTCACACAAGTACATCGTTATTCGCGCGTGGAATACGATAGCCGTGGTCGTTATATCACCGGCACGTTTGAGCCATTCAATACGCCTGGTCAGTTGTGGGACAGCACTGTTCTGACCGAATACAAAACGCAAAATGTTCTGGCTCGCGATAAATACGGCGAAATCACACATGCCAAAGACGTGAACGGCGTGAGTGTTGTTTCACAGCGCAGCGCAATGGGTCGCGATTACTGGACTTGGGTGCAAACGGTGCCGGGCGCGACGCCGGGCGATCCTGCACAAGGCATTGATAGCTACAAAACTTATCGTTATTGCGGCGCCGGCACCAACCAAGTGTTGTGTCCGACAGCGGCCAAATTCCGCGAGCAAATCCTTACCGATGCAGCACCGAAACATTGGACCTATTTCGATTCGCTGAAGCGCCCGGTGATGGAAATTACCGAGACTTTCAATGATGGCGTATCAGGCAAGGATTTCTCCGCCGTCTGCAAATCCTATGACATCAATGGTCGTACCAGTTTTGTCAGCGATCCGTTCTTCCTGAGTGCCGCGCAAATTAATGGCGAACCGAGTTTTGGTGGCATTGATCCTTGTGTCAGTCGTGTTGGTTCTGCGACAACTTATGATGTATTGGGCCGACCGATCAAAGTACTCATGTCGGATTCCAGCCAAAGTACGGTGCAATATGACCGCCTGAAAACAACATCAACCAATAACCTTGGTCAAAACAAGATCGAAGAAAAAGATGCCTCTGGCGAACTGGTGCAAGTCACCGATAACCTCGGCTTTCAAACGCAATATAGCTACGATGCTGCCGGTAATCTTTCGACGGTAAAACGCAATGCAGGTCGTGGCGAGATTGTCACGACCATGCTGTACGACAGCTTGGGTCGTAAAATCTACATGAAGGATCCGGATGCCGGGGAGTGGGGTTACCTCTATTACCCGTCTGGTGAAGTTGAAAATCAATACAATGTCGCTGAAGGCATTTACCGGGTTTCTCGTTACGATTATCGCGGCCGTTTAGTTTGGTCGGGTACCAAAAACAGGAATGATGTTTGGGAGTCGGTCAATGTCAGCAGTTTTGATACAGCTGCCAATGGCATAGGCCAGGTTAACTGCACGTGGGAAGATGGCTTTCAATACCGTGTCTGGCAGGGTGATTCCAGCAAGAGTAACAACTTCACGAAATGCCAGCAGTACGACAATATGGGTCGCGTCACCACGACAACCACGAAAATTGATGACAGCCTTTATTATCAAGTTGCACGCTACGATGCCTTAAGCCGTGCTTACAAATCCATGGACGCTTCCGGTAAGTGGACTAAAACAGAATTTAGTCCGCGTGGCATGGGTGTTCGTACTTGCGAATCGACAGATGCCGATACTGATCCGACATGCGCCAGCAATGTGGCAACTACGTATCTGGAGACACTGGAAACTGATGCGCGCGGTCATGTTGTAAAAGAACAGCGCGGCGGTACGACTGCACTGCAGCTTACGCGTACTTATGATCCGCTCACTGGTGCTTTATTGCGTACTTGTGCCGGCAATAACTGTCAAATTGTTGATGAAAACCTGCAATGGGACAGCATCGGCAATTTGCAATCGCGCGATATCGCACAAAAGTATCGCGAGGAATATTCCTACGATGGTCTGAATCGTTTGACCGAAGGCCGCTTTGCACGTTTAGAAAGCACCAGTTACGCCACTGGCAGCCAACCAATTAGCGCAAAACAAACCTACGATGCCTTGGGTAATCTCTGTTCA
>JBDTTC010000368.1:0-3210 GCA_039930825.1 Arenimonas sp. | reverse complement strand
CCGCTTAACCGCTATAATTGACAGGCTTGATTGGGTCTTTTCCAATCAGGCGCTCCCTTAACCGGCGAATGTTGCGGTGCGCATCCTGCGTTCCTGCGAATTACGCATCATTGAGATTTTAAAAAATGGCAGTTGATAACCAAAAAATTATGGCCGACTTCGGTCGCGTAGCGAACGATACCGGCTCCCCGGAAGTGCAAGTTGCCTTGTTGACTGCACGCATCGAACACCTGACCGAACACTTCAAAGCACACAAGCACGACAATCACTCCCGTCGGGGTCTGCTGAAAATGGTCAACACACGTCGTAGCTTGCTGGCTTATTTGAAAAAGAAAGACGGCGAACGCTACAAGACATTGATTGAGCGTTTGGGTCTGCGTCGTTAATAAAGAAATACCGTGCGGCGCAGAAATGCGCCGCATTTTTTTGAGAGTTATTTTCAAGAAATAAATTTAATTTTAAGAAATAAATCCGGAAGACGGGGTGTTTTCCGGAATACATTGAGAAAGGAAGATAATCGTGGCGAAAGTAACTAAAACATTCCAATACGGCCAGCATCAAGTCACGCTTGAAACCGGTGAAATTGCACGTCAAGCCAGTGGTGCTGTGATCGTGAAAATGGCTGATACCGTGGTGTTAGTCACCGCCGTCGGTAATAAAAACGCGAAAGAAGGTATGGATTTCTTTCCGCTTACCGTTGATTACCAGGAAAAATTCTATGCCGGCGGTCGTATTCCGGGTGGTTTCTTCAAGCGTGAAGGCCGTGCTACCGAGCGCGAAACCCTTACCTCTCGTTTGATTGATCGTCCAATCCGTCCACTGTTCCCTGAAGGGTTCCGCAACGAAGTACAGGTCATTGCTACCGTACTGTCGATGAATCCGGAAATTCAGGCCGATATTCCAGCCATGATCGGCACCTCAGCAGCATTGATGTTGTCGGGTGTTCCATTCGCCGGTCCCATCGGTGCGGCACGAGTCGGTTTCACAAATGGTCATTACCTGTTGAACCCGAGCGTCACCGAATTGACGACTTCGCAACTTGACCTGGTTGTTGCCGGTACTGCAAACGCAGTGTTGATGGTGGAATCGGAAGCCAAGGAATTGTCGGAAGAAATCATGCTGGGCGCCGTGATGTTTGGTCATCAGCAACAACAAGCAGTAATTAACGCCATCAATGAATTCGTTGCAGAAGTCGGTGTCGATGCCTGGAAATGGCAAGCTCCGGTTGCCAACGACAATATGGTTGCGACCTTGAAAGAAGCCATTGGCGATCGTTTGTCGGCTGCTTTCCAGATCCGCAACAAACTGGAACGCCGTGATGCGATTTCCGCTCTGAAAAAATCCGTCATGGAATCGATCAAAGATGCTGCAGAAGCGAATGCCTGGAATGCCGGTGAATTGAGCAAGGAATTCGGTGAACTGGAATACAGCACCATGCGTGCCTCGGTTCTGAACACCAAAATTCGTATCGACGGTCGTGACCTCAGCACCGTGCGTCCAATCACCGTTCGTACTGGCGTGTTGCCACGTACCCATGGCTCGGCCCTGTTCACACGCGGCGAAACCCAAGCGCTGGTGGTATTGACACTCGGTACTGCACGCGATGGTCAAATCATCGATGCTGCCGAAGGCGAATCGAAAGATCATTTCCTATTCCATTACAACTTCCCTCCGTATTCGGTCGGTGAAGCTGGCCGCATGATGGGTCCAAAGCGTCGCGAAATCGGCCACGGCCGTCTCGCCAAGCGCGGCGTACAAGCCGTCATGCCAACGATGGAAGCTTTCCCGTACACCATCCGTTGCGTCTCGGAGATTACCGAATCCAACGGTTCATCCTCGATGGCATCGGTCTGCGGCTCCTCGCTCGCCATGATGGACGCCGGCGTGCCGATTTCGGCACCTGTTGCCGGTATCGCCATGGGTTTGATCAAGGAAGGTAGCGATTACGCCGTGTTGTCCGACATCCTGGGTGATGAAGATCATCTGGGCGACATGGATTTCAAAGTGGCCGGTAGCGAGCGCGGTATTTCCGCATTGCAAATGGACATCAAGATTGACGGCATCACCGAAGAAATCATGAAGGTTGCTCTGGCGCAGGCCAAAGACGGCCGTATCCATATTCTCGGCGAAATGGCGAAAGCCATGACCGCTCCTCGTGCAGAACTGTCCGAATTTGCTCCACGCCTGCTGACGATGAAAGTGCATCCGGACAAAATCCGCGAAGTCATCGGCAAAGGTGGCGCCACGATTCAAGCGATCACGAAAGAAACCGGCACCCAGATCGACATCAAAGACGACGGCACGATCACCATCGCTTCGGTCAATCTTGCTGCCGCAGAAGCAGCACGCGCTCGTATCGACCAAATCGTTTCCGACGTCGAACCAGGTCGTATCTACGAAGGCAAAGTCGCCAAGATCATGGACTTCGGTGCATTCGTTACGATCCTGCCAGGTAAAGACGGTCTGGTCCACGTTTCGCAAATCTCCGATGAGCGCGTCGAGAAAGTTTCCGACAAACTCAAAGAAGGCGATATCGTCAAAGTGAAAGTGCTGGAAGTGGACAAACAGGGCCGCATCCGTTTGTCGATGAAAGCCGTCACCGAAGGCGAAGATCAAGCCGCTACCGAAGCTTAATCTCCAATATCAAGTAAACAAAAAATGCGGACTTCGGTCCGCATTTTCTTTGAAGAAACGAGAATCAAAATGAAAAAAATATTGATCGCAATGTTGATCCTGATCGTTGGGTCCGTCCTTTATAAAACAACCCAGCATGGAGGTATAAGCCTGCCTTTTGGGCGTGTGCAAATGATCAATCCATTACCTCCAGGTTCGCCTTTGTATCAGCAACATCAGGCTTTCGTTGATCGCTTTAATTCGAATGAAAAAATAGTTGCGAAGTTCGGCGGCACTATCTCAAGCAAGGGTTTGTTCGCCATCCAGCAGGAAATGCTGCAGCGTGGCGCTAAGAGTTTGCCGCGCAAACAAATTGTGGCCGAGAACCGGGCCATGGTTTCCATGATGGCGCGCTTGCGGGAGCGCAGTTGTGCAAAATTGGCAAGGCCGCAGGATGATTTCGATAATGAACTGACGATGGACGTGCTCGGTGCACTAGAAAGATTGCCAGCGAGACATCATAAATCCATGACAGACTTTATGTACGATGCAATGGTGGCCGACGTCGAAAATACCCCGGCCATTCCTGTAGATCAG
>JBDTTC010000367.1:0-3566 GCA_039930825.1 Arenimonas sp. | reverse complement strand
AACGAATGCGCCGTAATCAGTGAGGTTCTTGACCACACCGGTAACGATCGAACCTTCCTGCAAGCGCTCAAGCATTTGCTCGCGCTCAACGCTGTTTTCACTTTCAACAACCGCACGGCGGGAAACCACCACGTTGTTGCGTTTACGATCGAGCTTGATGATTTTGAATTCGAGTTCTTTGCCTTCCAGATAACCCGGATCGCGGACAGGACGAACATCCACCAGGGAACCTGGCAAGAATGCGCGTACGTCGCGAATGTCGACAGTGAAACCGCCTTTAACCTTGCCGCTGATGCGACCGGTGACGATTTCGCCTGCGTCCATCGAGGTTTCCAGCTCGTCCCACACCAAGGCGCGCTTGGCTTTTTCGCGGGAGAGAACGGTTTCGCCGAAGCCGTTTTCAAGATATTCCAAAGCTACTTTGACGGTATCACCGACTTTTACGTCGATGTCGCCGGCTTCGGTACGGAACTGTTCGATATCAATAACGCCTTCGGATTTCAATCCTGCATTCACGACGATAACGTCGGAACGGATTTCGACGATAACGCCGCTGACGATTGAGCCTGGCTTGAGTTTTGAAAGCGCGTGTTGGCTCGCTTCAAACAGTTCTGCAAATGATTCGGTAAATGATTCTGTCATGGTTGATTGCTCAGTTGAACACACGGGCTAACGACAAAAAATGTAATGTCGGACCCACCTGTTGTGCGTGAAGATTCACGCGTGGAAAAACCACATCGGATGATGCGGGAGGGCTTCTGCTGTTTGATTTGCTCGTTGTTGGCAGCTAGAGAAAACGCATCAACGGGGTTGCAATGACACCGGCAACACCGCTAATACACGTTCAATGACTTCGGTGATCGGCATACCGGTGGAGTCCAAAATGACCGCGTCTTCGGCGGGCTTCAAGGGCGCCACGGCACGTCCGGCATCGCGCTCATCGCGAGCGGCAATCTCGTGCAGCAGACTGTCAAGATTAACCGAAACCCCTTTGTCTTTCAACTGCTTATAGCGTCTTTTGGCTCTTTCTTCGGCGCTTGCCGTCAGAAAAACCTTGTACTGGGCATCCGGGAAAATCACGGTGCCCATGTCTCGTCCGTCAGCGACCAGACCAGGTTTTTGGCGAAATCGCTTTTGTAGATCCAGCAGGGCCGTACGGACAGGCGGATGTGCGGCGATGACAGACGCGGCAGCCGCAGCCGTTTCGGTACGCAATAGCCGGGTGGCATCCTTCCCATTAACAAAGACGTGCAACTCGCCTTCATCGGTGTTTTTGAACAGGATTTCGGTGCGTTCGGCACAATGCGCCACTGCTTCCGGGTCGCTTAAATCGATACTCTCCCACGCTGCTGCTAAACCAACGGCGCGATAAATGGCACCGGAATCCAGATAATGCCACTGAAGCCGCTTCGCGACCGCCTGACTGATAGTGCCTTTGCCGGACCCAGAAGGGCCATCGATTGTCAGGACGGGAGTCGGCTTGGTCATGCTCAGAGTTTACTCAAGATTTAGTCCGAAACCCACTGATTTTGATAACTCCATGAAGCCTGGAAATGAGGTAGCCACATTTTCGCAATCCCTGATCATCACCGGGTCCGTAGCGAGTTGTCCGGCAATCGCCAGACTCATCGCAATCCGATGATCGCCATGGCTATCCGCTTCGCCACCCAAAATTGTTCCACCTTGAATGATGGCACCATCCGGTGTTTCCTCGATCTTTACGCCCAAACTGCGCAAAGCCTCGGCCATGACGGCGATTCGGTCGGACTCTTTAACCCTTAATTCGGCCGCGCCAGAAATACGGGTCTCTCCATTTGCCAACGCGGCAGCAACAAACAAAGCCGGAAATTCGTCAATCATGTCCGGCACTATCGCTTCCGGAATATCGATGGCAGTCAAAGCGGCATATTTCACGCGCAAATCGGCCACGGGTTCCCCGGCTAGTTCACGACGATTTTCCTGTTGAATATTGGCGCCCATCAACTGCAAAGTAGCTAAAAGGCCAGTACGGCGGGGATTCATGCCGACCGATTTAATCAGCAAGTCGGAATCTGGAATCACTGTGGCGGCCACGATGAAAAAAGCCGCAGACGAGAAATCTGCCGGCACTTGGATATCGGTTGCCGTGAGTCGATGACCGCCATTCAAAGTGGCATGGCCTGGCCGGAATTCAATTGGCCAACCGAAGGCTGCGAGCATCTTTTCGGTGTAATCACGGGTGGGATGCGGCTCGTAAACGGTCGTCGTGCCTTCCGCATAAAGACCGGCCAAAAGGATGGCCGACTTTACTTGGGCGCTAGCTACTTCTGTTTTATATTCAATACCTTGAAGAACTTTATTAGAGTTAATTATCAAGGGTGGCAAGCCACCTGATTCGGCTTGAATGTTCGCTCCGAACAAGGATAAAGGATCTATTACCCGTCGCATGGGGCGGCGAGAAAGCGACACATCACCGACCAGCTTTGATCTGAAACTCTGCCCCGCAAGCAAGCCCGCCAACAAGCGCATGGCTGTACCCGCATTGCCGCAATCCAGCTCTTCCGTCGTCGGCTTCAATCCGTGTAGGCCAACGCCATGAATGATGCGTTCGCTACTGGAGGGAGTTTCGATACGAACACCCAGTTGCTGGAAAATCCGTGCCGTTGCCCGTGTATCTTCACCTTCGAGAAAACCCGTCACCTTGGTGACGCCCTCTGCAATCGCACCCAGCATGATGGCGCGGTGCGAAATGGACTTGTCGCCGGGCACGGTAATTTCACCCGTCAATGGCTGCCCTGCACTAGCCAACCAATTCAGACTCACGCCAGCACCTCATCAAGAATTTTCAATAATTGGCGGTTTTCATCGCGATTACCGACGGTAATGCGCAAACAGTTTGGTAATCCGTAGCCTCGCATGGGCCTCAACACCAAGGCTTTTGCAACGCATCTGGCTTCCAAATCGGCCGAGTCTTTCCCGAAATCCACCAGAATGAAATTCGTCTGGCTTGGTCCGCATTTCAGACCGCGTTGTTGGAATTGCGTCGTGAGCCAGTCACGTTCAGCAGCATTCTTTTCGATCACCCACTGCAAATGTGCGTCATCGGCCAAGGCAGCTTCGCTGGCGGCCAAGCCGAGCAGATTGACGTTGAAAGACTCGCGTACGCGTTCCATAACCGCCACACATTCGGGATTAGCAACAATATAGCCAACACGTAATCCGGCAAGTCCGTAAGCTTTTGAAAAAGTTCGGGCCACGATCAGATTAGCGTGTTTATCCAGAAGACCCAATGCAGATTGCAGTTCGGGAGCCGTGACAAACTCCAGATAAGCTTCATCAACCACAACGAGAATATTGTTCGGAACCTTCGCCATGAAAGCAGCAAAAGCTTCGCTCGAAAACCAGGTGCCGGTCGGGTTATTGGGATTGGCCAGATAAATCAATCGGGTCTTTTCATTGATGGCGGCAGCCAAGGCAGCCAAATCATGGCCGCGGGATTGTTCGGCATCATTCGATAAAGCATTTGCGATGATCAATTCGGCGCCAGCGGCCTGGGCCGCCAATGCATAAACGGCAAAACCATATTG
>JBDTTC010000366.1:0-2695 GCA_039930825.1 Arenimonas sp. | reverse complement strand
CGCGAAGGCATCCACGTGTTCTTCGGCTCGGCGCGTTTCACCAGCGCCTGCACGGTGGATGTAGACGGTGTCACCATGCGCTTCAAGAAGGCGATGATCGCGACCGGCTCGCGCTCGATGCTGCCAGAAATCCCCGGCCTGACCGAAGCCGGTTATCTGACCAATGAGACGGTATTCGACCTGCAGATACAGCCGAAGAGCCTGCTCGTGATCGGCGGCGGGCCGCTGGGGTGCGAGTTGGCGCAGGTGTTCGCCCGGTTCGGTTCGCGCACCTTGATTTCGCATAGCGAACCGCTGTTCCTGCCACAGGAAGAACGAGATGCTGCGCAAATGGTGTCCGACGCCTTGGCCCGCGACGGCGTGGAAATTCATCTGAATAGCAATGCGACGAAGGTGTGGATGGAAGGTGGCCAGAAAGTCGTTGAGCTACTGAACGACGGCAACATTGCAACCACCCGCGTTGATGAGATTTTGACCGGCATCGGGCGCGTGCCTGCCGTTCAGGGGCTGAATCTTGAAGCGGCCGGCGTTACCTATGACGCCGAAACCGGCGTGCATGTCGATGACTTTCTGCGTACCAGCAACCCGCGAATCTTCGCCGCGGGCGATGTGTGCCTTGCGCACCAGTTCACCAATACAGCGCAATCCTCTGCACGCATTGTCGTTCGCAATGCCTTGTTCCTGGGACGGCAGCGGATGAGCGCCTTGACGATCCCGTGGTGCACGTACACTGATCCCGAAGTAGCCCATGTGGGGATGTACGTAAGGCAAGCTCGGCAGCAGCGAATCCCAGTCAAGACTTTCACGATCCCCATGCACGACGTAGATCGCGCCGTCTGCGACGGTGAGGAAGATGGATTTGTGAAGATCCACGTCCGCGAAGGCACCGACAAGATTCTGGGCGCAACAATCGTGGCACGTCATGCCGGTGAAATGATCAACAGCGTCTCGCTGGCGATGGTTGCCGGCATCGGTCTGCGCGAGCTCGCCAACGTCGTGCAGGCTTATCCGACACAGGGTGCAGCAATTCGACAAGCAGCAGACGCTTATGTGCGGACGCGCCTGACGCCGTCGATGGTCTCGCTAGCGCGACGATGGTTGCGGCATTGACGTCATTGCAAAGTGAATCCGGTCAGGTTCACTTTCGCAATTGGCAAATAGTGCCATTCCTGTCGCGTCCCGCGCACGTTTGACCCACCGATGGATCGCTTTCGCGAGATGGGTCAACTCGCGCCGATCGCGTCGAATACCCTATGAAAAACGCCTGAAATTTGCGTTTTATGGTGGGGCAAGTTTGACCGTGAATAAATCGAAGCATACGAAAGTGTCGCAAAGGTTACGCCGCTGTCCGTATCCGGACGCTGCCGATTGATGACGATGCCAGTCGTTCGTACAAGCTGACCTGGCCGGGCCTCCTGGATTTCCCGCGAAGTCCTCAATCGCATCTTCTTGAACTGCGGCCGCAACAGCTTAAGCGGGTGGCTGCGTAGTGTGAGACCCACGCGTGCATAGTCGGCCAATACGTCTTCGCCTTCGGTGGGTGCAAGGAGCGAGGCCTGGCGTTCAACTCGTGGTGTGTGGCCAAGCACACGCGCGCAAATTCACAGGGCATAAAACAAGAGCGTCCGAATCAGCGGTCGATTTCGAGATCGAAGTTTGAAATACTAAATGACTATGATGCGCTGGTCACGAAGCTCTTTGGAGACTTCAAGAGCGAGCTGGCCGACATCTAGCTCACCACTTTTCCGGTGCCGTGTGTTGTCTTTGACGCTGACCTTGTGAGCAAGCATCTGGCGTGCGCCAAAAAGAAAAGCGAGAGGGGAATGAATCCCCCTCTCGCTTCGGTTTACATCATGATTACTGCATCTGCTTTTGCCACCACTTCAGGCGTCTGAGACACCAGGAACGCTTGCGTGTACCTGTTGGAACAGCATCGTTTATGGGATTGAACGGTCCAGTCCCACCTTGTTGCATCTTATCGATCCAGCGGGGGGGCGAAAGTACAGAGTTTCGATTGCTGATTTTGCTAAGGAAATCGAGGCGATCGCCAGAGCCGAGATTGGTTCAGGTGTCGAGATTAATCCACAAATCATCACCTTCTAGTTATTTCTAGTCACCGGGGAAGTCATGCGTGATGCTACGCACGGACGGCGCTTGAAACACGGTATGGCGCTTCGACCGCTGTGGGTCATAACCATGGCGGCATTTGCGTGGTCGGCTGCAAAGGCCGACGCAGAGCTCGCCGTTTGGGTTGCACCACCTGCAACATTTCTGCGCCTTACGCAGCAAATGAAGGGGGCGAATACCCATGCGGAAATTGAATTGGCCTGGAGTGATATTTCCAGCACCTTTCGGCGGGAACCGATCACTAAAGAACTTTGCTGGCGCCCACAGGCGCTCGGGATCTACGTGGGGTGGACGAATACGCTGACCCAGTATTGGTTCGGGCCGGTGAAGGGCGGACGTTCTGCCTCGGAACTGTTGGCGGAGGCCGACATCATTTTGAGCAAACTTACACGCATCTATCCCAAGGGCGACTACCAAAATGCCTTCACGGGTGCTGCAGACGCGCAGGAGGGCGATTGCCTGCCGATCGGTCCAGCGCAACGGTCCAACAAGTCGGCACAGGAGGCGCTGCGCAGAGCCCTATATGCCACGGCCCGGCAAGATCTGTCGGCGGCAGAAAAATGCCGGG
>JBDTTC010000365.1:0-3138 GCA_039930825.1 Arenimonas sp. | reverse complement strand
TCTTCATGCGCGGCTGGATTGTCGGCATTGCCGAATTGATTGATGAAATAAGCGCCAGGCGTTTCATTGGCAATGCGTTCTGCCATGTCCTGGTAATAATCCGGATGGCCTTTCGCAACATCGGAACGCGTGAGAATGACTTCGGCACCCATGGCACGCAAATTGAAAATTTTCTCGCGGCTCATTTTGTCTGGCACGACGAGTACCAGCTTGTAGCCTTTTTGTTGCGCCACCAAGGCAAGACCAATACCCGTGTTGCCGGCGGTGCCCTCAACGAGGGTGTCGCCGGGTTTTATTTTTCCGGCTTTTTCGGCGGCGCCGATCATTTTCAAGCCGATGCGGTCCTTGATGGAGCCACCGGGATTTGTGCACTCGAGTTTCAGATACAACTCGCACAGCCCGGCATCAAGATTTTGGGCTTTGACGATAGGAGTATTGCCAATCAGTTCAAGAACGCTTTGATGCACCGTCATAAGATTAATTTGCTTGGTAGTGACGGGCTATTGTACCTCTCAAGCGGCTGGATGCGCCTGGCATTGGCATTGAAAGATAAGTTGCGGGTGGCGCGCCCAACGAGGATGGGCGCACCACCGCGCGGGTGAATCAGTGGGTTCTGCGGTCGAACAGTCGCATCAATTTGTCCTTGGCGTAGAGTTTTTCTTTTTTCATTTTGACCAAGGTGGCGTCATCGATGGGGAGTACGCCAAGTTCGGCGTCCAGTACTTGTTTGTCGAGTTGTCGGTGTCGGTTGAGCAAAATACGAAATTCCGGATCGCTTTTTATCATCGCCTCAACATCGGACTGTGGTTGACTTTCAAACATCGTTGACCTCCTGGCATAAACGCAAACGCCCCGTCGAAACGGGGCGCGTGGACTTCAGGTCGGGCAGGTCTTTGAGGCAGTTATTATCCAGAATAAGACGCACTTCAAGTTGTGCGGTGCTTTTGCAGTGGTGGACGTTTTCTGCGTGCATCGGCCTGGCTCGGTTCGCCATGTGACAACAGCGTCCCATGGGAGATTGACGCTACTCCTGCGTTTTTGGGCTCGCAAGTACTTTCTTATCTTGTTGTTTTTATTGATATTTATAGCTGAACACGTTTGCTTCAGCGTTCTGTTCACAAGCCTTGAAATTCAAGCACTTAGCGATGTAAAACTTTCGCTAAGTGCGATAAGTGTTTGAATACGATAGCTAATTTACGATAATTTCAACACGGCGATTGCGCGCACGGCCAGCTTCGCTGCCATTGTCTGCTACCGGTTGCGTCTTACCTTTGCCAGTCGCTTTGAGACGTGTTGCTGGCAAGCCGCCCGCCCTGAATGCGACAAGCACTGCATTGGCGCGGCGTTGCGACAAAGTAATATTGGCGGCATCTGCACCGCGATCATCGGTGAAGCCTTCGATGCGGATCATGCCTTTTCCGTTACGCAAAATGGCAGCCAGCTTATTTAGGCTGCTTAAGGCCGACGAAGTCAGATTCGAGCTACCGCTCGCAAACGAATTGCCTGCAAGGGTATAAACCGTGCTCGCACCACGGCGATAAGCCGGCGGCAAGGCATCGCCGTCGCTGACATTATCGGATGCCAGCATACTGGCGAGATCCGCTTCTTTCCTCGCTAATTCGACCTCGCGTGCACGCGCATCGGCCAGCTTGCGGGCCTGGATAGCTTGCGCACTGGATAATTGAGCATCGGCAGTCGATTGCTCGCGTGCCGTACGTTCTTCTTCTACGGCCAAGGACAAACGTTCGGTTTCTTCCTGTCGAGCCATATTCTGAAGCCGCAATTGATCGGCCTCCCTACGCGCCATCTCGGCATCACGCTGCGAGGCCTGCAGCATGATCTGGTCGCGCTCGCGATCTAGCTGCAAGGCTTGATTGGCGAGCAACTCGGCCTGTGCTGCGGCCTGTGCGGTTTCAACACGCTTACTGGCAACATATAGCGCCTGCTCGCGTGCTTTGCCTTTGGCGCTAGCCAGCTGCGTCACCGCTTGCCGAGCCTTGAGACGTTCTACTGCAGCCAGCTCGGTGAGTCCTGGATCATTGTCCAGTACGGTCAATGCTGCGTTTAGACGATCTACGTCGGGATTGGCTTTTGTCGTAGCAATCGATTCCGACGTAAAACCAAGCAATAGAGCCAACGTAATCGATAGGAAGACCAACATTTTCCGATTCATATCAACGCTCCGTGTTGATCAATAGCTGCCGACGCAAATCGGCATTCCGAGCCGACTTTTCATCAACATCCATACGGGCTTTGGCGAGCTCGGCCTGCGCCTTGGCTAGCTCAGCCGTAACCAGAGCACGGTTTGCAGCAGTACTGGCATCACGATACTTGCGCTTGTCATTAAACGCCTGAGCCTCGGCCAATTGGGATTTGGCCGCCTGCAGGGTTTGTGCCGAAGTGCCGCGTGGCGACAGGCGGTCGGCCTGGGCAACTGTCGTTTGCGCCGCCGAAAGCTCGGCCGTTGGTGGCTCCACTGCCCAAACTGAGGTGCTCACCAGTAAAAACAGGAATACCGTATGGATTTTTAAAGTAGATAATGTCATAAGTATTTTTGGACAGATGGCAGTGCTAAGGCTATTGTTATAGCAGAACGCGGCTGAATCAACGAGACACACAGGGGCTGGATATGGATATTGGATATTTCCTTAAATTGATGACGGAAAAAAACGCATCGGACATGTTTTTGACCACCGGCGCGCCCGTCTATATCAAGGTCGAGGGCAAGCTTTATCCGCTCGGCAATACCGGCCTGCCCGCAGGCATGGTGAAGAAAATTGCCTACTCGCTGATGGATGAAGGCCAGGTACCGACATTCGAGCGCGACTTGGAATTCAATATGGCGATTGCGGTCAAAGACGCCGGTCGTTTCCGGGTCAATTGCTTCAAGCAGCGCGGCGAAGTCGGCATGGTGATCCGTGCGATCAAGAGTGAAATACCGTCAATCGATCAACTCAAACTGCCCGATGTTTTAAAAGATATCGTGATGGAAGCGCGTGGTCTGGTACTGGTGGTCGGTTCTACCGGTTCCGGCAAATCCACCTCACTGGCAGCGATGATCGATCATCGCAATTCCAATAACACCGGCCACATTCTAACGATTGAAGATCCGATCGAGTTTTTGCATCGCCATAAAAA
>JBDTTC010000364.1:0-11228 GCA_039930825.1 Arenimonas sp. | reverse complement strand
TCTATTAGCCGATCCTGATCACAAGACCTGCGATGCCTTCGGTACCTGGGTTGAAAAAAGCATGTACGGAAGAAAATACTTCGGTATCCAGCGTGCAACCTTTATCATTGGCGGCAATGGAAAAATCGAGCATGTCTGGGAAAAAGTCAGCCCGGCAGACCATGCCGAAGAAGTGCTTGCCTTCCTGAATGGAGGTCCAAGTCAAAATACCACTCCCGTCAAAAAAGTTACCGCCGCCAAAGCGCCGGCAAAAAAAATAGCCACGAAAAATATACCGGCAAAGAAAGCGGTCGTTAAAAAAGTACCCGCCAAAAAAACAACAGCCAAAAAACTGACCGTAAAGAAAACAGCCGCAAAAAAGTCCAGGGCCTGACAAACTCGGGCAGCGGCAAATTGCAAAATGCACCGGCTGAAAGCTGGTGCGTTTACTTGCTTGAATGTGAAGATGGCAGCTTTTATACCGGCATTACCAATCGCTTGATGCAACGATTTGCCGCACACCAGCTTGGTAAAGGAGCCCGCTATACACGCTCACACCGACCAAAACGATTGATCGGCAGCCTACCCTATGCCGACCGTTCGCAAGCCTCCATCGCGGAATATCAGATCAAACAACTCAAACCAAGCCAGAAGTTGGCCCTGTTTCAAACGGCAAAAGTGTGATGCTTGCCATAAAAACCCGATAGGCCCACACTAATCACATCAGTTTTGTGGACAGTTAATGCAATGAGCCTGCTAGACCGATTAAAACAGTTATTCGCAGATGCCAAACAGGTAAAAGAACCTGCCCCCATGGCAGCTCCAGCCCCGATGGTGGGACGACCCGACGGTCAAACAAGCATCCATGAACGCCGCGGCAAGGAACGCATCAATGCAGTTGCCGGCACCACAGTTTTGGTGATTGACGATTCGGCCACGATCGTTGCTTTGATGAGCCGAATGCTCAAACAAAACGACTACACCGTACTGGAAGCCGAAGATGCCGAAAAAGGTCTCGAAATTGCCTTTCGCGACAACCCAGCGATTATTTTTCTGGATATCGTACTGCCTGGCATGAGCGGTTTTACTGCGCTGAGACATTTGCGGCAGGACATACGGACGAAAAATATTCCGATCATCATGATCAGCGGCAATGAGCAAGCCACCGAACAATTTTACGTGCAGCGAATCGGTGCCGATGATTTCATGAAAAAGCCTTTCTCGCGTGCAGAATTATTTACCCGTATCCACAAACTGCTCGACAAAGACTTTATTCCCGTCCGTTTCAACCAGTACGTGCATGAAACCGAAGTGCTTGTCGAAGAAGGTGAACAAAGTACTGAAGAAGAAAACATTATCGAGCAGTCTGCCGAGAAGTCCAGTTAGCTTCTCTATTCGATGAAAAATGTCTCACCAATTTTCATCGGGTTCATACTGTCCAGTCTATTTGTAGCTACGACTGGATTTTCGCAATCGAGTACCCCAGCAGAGCAAGCCGAAACCATTTCGGGCAAACCGATTATTGGTGTGTTGAAATTCCAGGATGAAACCGGCGCCATGTTTTTACAGGGAGGCGTAGGTCGTGCGCTAACGACCATGCTGACCAATGAATTATCGGCACGACCAACCCTCACCATTGTTGAACGCCAAAAACTGCGGGCCATACTGGAAGAGCAAAACTTGTCCGCATCCGGCATGGTATCGGCTGCGACAAGCATCCAGATTGGCAAACTGACCGGAGCGCAGTATTTAATTACCGGCACGATTACCGCCTTCGAGAAGCAGGTCGAAACCAGAACCAAACGCGGTTTCATAGGTTATGGCGGCGGTGTCGAGTCGATATCACATGGCGGCTATCTCGCGGTGGATCTGCGCGTGATCGATACCACCACCGGTGAAATAAGCTACTCGCGGACAATCGAAGGCAGAACGGCGCCGAGCGAAAATACAAAAATACAAACCGATCGCGCCGTTGTTGGCAGCATCGACACCGGACCTGACTCGCGTGCAGTGCGTGCTGCGGTTATAGAAATCGTCGATTATCTGGAATGCGCGATGGTAAAGCGCGATGCGTGCATTACTGAATTCGAATTAAAAGAAAAAGCCCGTGTAGAGCGCACCCGACTGGCAATTAAAATTAAATAGTCGTATTTCCAACCTTGTAGCAGACAACTTCATTGCCCCGTCATACTCATGACTTGGTAACCTGATGGAATGTCAAAACTACTCTCGTTGATTGTCTCGTTACTTACCTGAACGACAACCTGCCCTGCCTCATTGCCATCGGGCATGAAACAGGTTTTCAAAAGCAGTAAATTGCTATTCGCCGGATCCTGTAATGATGCTTTCCCTGTATCAGACATTTTGAATTTTTCGGAAAGCCCGGCAAAGGTATCGGTGTAATGCAGCATAACTTTCATATTTCGCAACAGGTATTTCTTGTCCAAGTCTGACATTGGAATATCTTTCTGTTCGATATAACATTCTTCGCTCGACCGAATGCCGTTTTCGTAACGCTCGAACGTCCTGCAAGTCATGCCTGCTAAAGTTTGGGTTTTATCACTCGTCCGTATTTCTTTTTGCGATGCCCCCTGACCCATTATCGCTTGCGCATTTTGCATAATAGAAGTTAAGTCTATATTAGGGCAGCTAAGCCCCTGTTTTTCCATTTGTGCACATTGCTGCTTCATTTGTGCCTGTACGGTTTTCATTTGATTGTCGATATAGGTGCCGGTACTCGACATCACATCCTTGTTGTAATCCAGCGCATCCTCATCGACTTCGGTTTGATGGTATTGCCGGTTTGAATGGTCCAGCATTGTGATCATGTCTTCCGTACCGTCAAACAGCATGGAGTATTTTTTGTTATCCATCACGCTATCCATGCGCATACGGCTGCCCGATATCTGCATGGAAGTCATTGTTGATTTGCATGCCGTTTGCTGTGGATACACAAGACTGACATCGGCAGAGGCAATGCCGGAAGCCAGTAACAGGCTAACGCCCAGCTGTCGTTTCACGGCAGCCCCTTCAAGGCGGAAAGACTCAAACGATTAAGCAAGGTCCAATCCTTATTGTCGGATTGCAGAGTATTTGCCTGCAGTAGCAACAAGAAAAGCTGCAAGTTATGGCGCTTCGCCAAACCGGCACTGGAAGAAAAAGCATCATCCCATTTTGCGAGTGGTGCAGGCTCAACAAGTTTATCCATCCAGGCCTGCCATTCCTGTTCGCTATGCAATCCACGCTTGGCGATATACAAAACGGGTCTTAGCAATCGTTCCGATTCGCCATGGACATAGGAATGTTCCGTGATTGCTATCTGTTGCGTGACAGCGATGAGCAATACATCGAGTTGATTTTTTTCCAACGCCGGATTCAAGGCTAATTGCATTGCAAGATCGGAAGCATGTGCGATGCCGTGTCGCCAACCCTGCGTGTCATCAAAACCGCGATAGTCGCGAATTGCAGATAAATAGTTTGCCGTGATCATCACGAGCCTGTTTCGTTGCTCCGACGTCATCCAGGCCGAGATGCGATCGGTACGAGCTATCTCAGATAATACGAGTGCTGAGAAAGGCTTGGAGAATCCCTTCTTATCGGTTTTGTTGTCCGTAATATTCGATTGCAGCTTTTCAAGCAAAGCCTGCCGTGTTGGTAAATCCAATTGGTCTTTGCGTAACCAGAAACTCAATGCCTCAAAGGCAATTCCGTCACGCAGAGCAGGATCGGATGAAGCTAAACAAGGTAATAAACTCAAAGCGAGGGATTGTCTTTGATTAACTTCGGCAATCAAAAACCCGGACTTTTTCAGCTCCTGAAGACTGCTTTCTGTTTGTCCTTTCGGAGGACATTGTGAAAATGCATATGCCGGGAAAAATAACAGGCACAAAAAAGCTGCCGTCATTCTCGAAGATAATCTTGTCGGAATGCGGCAGCTAGTTTTCATAGAGCTCAGCCCATGTAGAAGAAGTTTAGTTTGTTACCGTCCAAGTCGCGGAAATATCCTGCATGGAAACCTTGGCCACGTGGACCGGCCGGACCTTCATCGGTAGCGCCAAGTTCGATGGCTTTCTTGTAGAGACGATCAACCTTCTCAGCACTATCAACGATGATAGCCACCATTACGCCGTTCCCCACCGTCGCCGGCTTACCATCATTCGGATAAATCAAACCAATTCCAGGTGAATTAGGGCCAGTACCCCAGGCAATAAATTTATCGGATTCCATAAAGCGTCCAGCTCCGATTTCACCAAGCAATGCATCGTAGAATTTTGCAGCACGTGCCAAATCATTGGTACCTAAAGTGACGTAACCGATCATTTACTATTTCCTCGATTGAAAAAATTAATGACGAATGCGTTTGGGAAAACCGACCATGCGTTGCAATTCTTCATCCCACAACTTCAAGCGCGCGCATTTCAGGCTTGTCCACAAGGTCAGCCGTGGGGCCAGCTGCAATAAAGGGCTCGATTCGAACGCCTCACGTAAACGATAGTTTGGAACACGGCTCGCAAGGTGATGAATATGGTGATAACCGATATTGCCGGTAAACCAATGCATTACTCTCGGCAAATCATAGAACGAGCTACCTGCGATGGCCGCCTTATGGGCATCCCAATCTTCCTTGCGAGTCCAGTAAGCCTGTTCGAATGTATGCTGTACGTAGAACAGCCAGACACCCAATGCACCGGCGATCAATACGATCGGCACATGAACCATGAAAACCGTATGCCAACCAATCCAGAAGCCCAGTGCAACGGCAACAATCAGCAACATGAAATTATTGATCAGTACACTCGCCCATTCCTTCTTCCAGGTAAAGGGCATGTCAAACGGAAAACGATGCTTGATGATAAATTGATAGCAAGGGCCGATACCGAGCAACACCGGTGTGCTGCGATAGAAGCGGTAGCAGAAACGGCCGAACCAGGAACGCGATTGATATTCGGCAACCGTGAGTGTTTCGATATCGCCGATTTCACGACGGTCCAGGTTACCGGATGTACCGTGATGAATAGCGTGCGTCTTCTTCCAGTAGCCGAACGGAAACAGGGTAACCAGTCCCAACATGGCACCGACAACATGGTTGGCTTTTTCACTGGCGAAAAATGAACCATGGCCGCAATCATGCTGGAAAATAAAAATGCGGACATACAAACCGGCAGTGGGTAACGCCAGCAACAATGTCCAGCCATAACCCCACTCGCTAACAACACTCCAGGCCATCAAACTCCAAAGCATGAAAAAAGGAACCAGTGTGTTGATGAGCTGCCAAATTGCACGACCTAAATGCGGCTTCGCAAATTTGCTCAGGAGCTGACGTAGATTCACCGTCGTTACTTGTGGCGTTTCTACAGAATTGGTTTCCATAAATATTTCAGGTGCCTGTGTTGACTATGCGTATTGTCTGATTGAGTTGCGGGATTAGCAAATGAATTAATTACTTCTGCCAACTAAAGCGCGGCTTTAACAGTAAGTTAATGAATATGTACACTATATGTAGCCGCTGGCAATCAAATCAACCATCTAATGCGCGACAACCATGACCATTCCCTTATCACAAGCCACTAGCGTATGGGCCAAAATAGGCCTGACAAGCTTCGGCGGTCCGGCCGGACAGATCGCATTGATGCACCAGGAACTGGTCGAAAAACATCGTTGGATAAGTGAAGAGAGATTTTTGAATGCCTTGAATTTCTGCATGCTGCTGCCGGGGCCCGAAGCACAGCAGTTATCGATTTATCTCGGCTGGTTGATGCACAAAACCAGGGGTGGATTAATTGCAGGATTACTATTCATACTGCCGGGTTTTCTGTGCATTTTATTGCTCAGCCTGATCTATGTGAGCCTTGGCAATACCTTCCTCATAAACGCGGTTTTTTTCGGGCTTAAAGCAGCCGTACTTGCCATTGTCATTCAGGCGATATTCCGGATTGCCGGGAAGACATTGAAAAATCCATTGATGGTCGGTATAGCCATCGCAAGCTTTTTTGCTCTTTATTTTTTACACATTCCCTTTCCCGTCATTATTGCAACAGCCGGCATCACCGGTTTTTTCGGACAAAAATTATTTCCGGCGATGTTCGAGACTACTCCGGCGGCATATCACTCCGGCCAGAAAAGCTATTCCATCGATGACCAGATCGATACGCAAAACCTTTCCCACACACATGCTTCCTGGCGACGCAGCCTCAAAATCCTTTTCACCTGGCTTGCAATCTGGGTTGTTCCCGTTGCGGCGGTATTCATCGCTTTCGGCAGCCTAAGCGTGCTGGGAAAGCAGGCTGTGTTTTTCAGTCAGACTGCCGTATTCAGTTTTGGCGGTGCCTATGCCGTGCTGACATACGTTACCCAGCGCGTTGTTGATGATTACCACTGGATCAGTCCACGCGAAATGGTGGATGGACTGGCGCTGGCAGAAACCACACCTGGACCGTTAATAATGGTGCTGCAATTTGTCGCCTTCGTTGCGGCCTATCGACACCAGACCGATTTATCTCCGATCAGCGCTGGCATACTGGCTTCGTTTCTTACGGTATGGGTCACGTTCACGCCCTGCTTTCTGTGGATATTCCTCGGTGCTCCCTATATTGAAAAACTACGCAGCAATGTCCGGCTTCAATCCGCCTTGAAAGCGATTACAGCTGCCGTGGTCGGCGTAATTACAAATTTGTCGCTTTGGTTTGCGATGCACACCTTGTTTGGCGAGACCGAAACAATAAAATGGGGGCTGTTCGCGCTTGAGTTTCCGCACTTCGCCAGCATTCAATGGCCGATGCTATGCATAACTGCAATCGCATTAATCGCTACATTGAAATTCGGCATCAACAGCATGAAAACCATGCTGCTCTCTTGTTTGCTTGGCTTTATTGGCTACGGTATCGCCAACTGATCAATCGTTCGTCTTGTGACTATGCGTGAACAAGTCGACTACAACCGTATTGCCATCATCAATAACGACGCGATTACGTCCTGTATTTTTGGCCGTATATAGCGCGGCATCCGCACGGGCCAGCCACTCTTGGCGATCTTCACCCCCATGCAGCAAGGCGGCCCCGATGGATGTGGTAATTTTTTCATTGTGGCAATAAAGATTATTTTCGATGTTATGGCAATGGTGATCGCAAATCGTGGCCAATGTTGCAAGGTCCACGCCCGGGATCAACAAAACAAACTCTTCGCCGCCCATGCGGAAAAAACGGTCTGACTTCCGCGAGTTATTTCTCACGATCTCCGCGAAATTAAGCAGTACGTTATCGCCTTCTTCATGTCCGTATTTGTCATTGATCCGTTTGAAGTGATCAAGATCGAAAATAGCCAGACCAAAAGGCTTGTGGTCACGACTAAAGGCCTTCACGGCAATTTCCAGCTCGCGATCCATTCCGCGACGGTTTTGTGCGCTGGTCAGGGGGTCTAATAGCGTCAGGCTTTCCAGCTTTTGTCGTTGTGATTTGGTTCGAAATGCAAACATGAAGGCGAGCAGGCCAACAACCAATGCACTCACCAGAAACATTGCCAATTCCAGACTCGATTCGAAAGCCTTGCCTTGCCACGTAAGAATGCAAAGCGTCAGCAAGCTGATAGCCAGCGCCATGCGATGGCCTAGCAACAGGAAGTTCACCAGCAATACCGGGAAGGTCCAGAACAAACCCGCCAATCCAAGCAAATTCGCACTGGCAATGCAGCCAAGATTGGTGGCCACCGTCATGAACAGAGCTGCCCGTTTGGTATTGCCACTATGCCAAGCATGCAAAAGCGACAAGCCTATTCCGAGCACGATCGCGATATCCATAAGCGCCGCAATCATATTTCCCGTGAAGTAACGATACACGGCAAAAGGTGCGATTCCGATAATCGCAACGGCACCAAAAACAGTGACGGTTGCAAGATCGAAGTCATTGCGCAATCTTTGCAGAATCATCCCAAGCGCCCTCCCAAGCCACTATGGAACTCCATGTCTGCAATGTAGCAGCTAATCACCGGAGGTTGGTACTTTCAAAAAATAAAGGGCGAGGAGTTCCCCGCCCTTTGCAATAAGGCCGTGAGCTTATAGGTTTAGCGTTTACGCGACTCAATGACATGAAAACCGATCATGCCTAAACCCGCCGAAGCAAATAAAATACCCCAGCTTGCCGGATCATTCGGCGTCAGATTCAGGCCATCAATCAGGCCAAAGGCTACGCCAATCAGCGTAAGCACCAGGCCCCATTTCAGGGCGGACATGCGGCGAATTTGCTCGTCGGCCTGCAACATTGCCTTGATCAAGTCTTCGGTTGCGTGGGTCTCCGACAAACGGCGACGCAGGCGGGTCTCGGCGATAATCTTTATCGAGGCAACGACGCAGATAAACAGTACGATGGGAATCAGAATGGTAAAGTCCATGGGAAAATCCTTGAGTGGCGATGTTTAGTGGAAATGTGGATGGTTCACATGAATAGAGACGAGGACTTTACGACAGGTTGCAATCAAATAAATGATATTTTGATGCAACCTCATTTTGGGTGGCCGTATCTCACCTGACATGAAAGACGACCGGGCATTGGTGCAAGCGGTACTCGAACGTGCCCCTGGCGCGTTTGAGCGCTTGGTTGTGCAGCATCAAAACCTGGTCTGGCATATGGTCTATCGCATGGTGCAGCAACGTGATGACGCAGAGGAACTAAGCCAGGAAGTCTTCCTGCGGGTACACCAAAAGCTGCACCAATTTCGTTACGACAGCGCTTTGTCCACCTGGATTGGCAGCATCGCGTTCAGCATTGCGACCCGCCACCTGCAACGAAAGCGTATTTCACTGGTGGACGAAACCGATGGCGAGGAAGGTAGCCTACTGGAACGTATCGGTGATGATTTCGACCTGGAAAAAGCCCATGTCGACCGCGAATTTCAAACCCATATTGCCGAAGCCATGAACAAACTTTCACCAATTCAGCGCACACTTGTAAGCTTGTATCATCTGGATGAAATGAGCTTACTTGATATTGCCCGGGTAACCGAGCTGCCGGAAGGTACGGTAAAAAACTATCTGTTTCGTGCGCGCCTCAAACTGCGGCAAGCACTCGAAAGTAAAATGGGAGAACTCGCATGAACACGCCTATGACAAAGTATGAAATAGAACGCGAATTGCAACGGCAGGAAAAAGCCGAGCAACGCGAACGCATACTGAGCAGCGAACATGACGATGCCGTCATCGATCAATACCGGCTTATCCATCGTGTATTGAAAGAATCTGACATCCCGGCCTTGCCAAGCAATTTCGCTTACCGTGTTGCACAACAAGTACAAGATTTCGAAGAGCATGCCCAGTTCGAAAACATATCGATACGTGTGACCATGATTATCCTGGTGGTCGCTGGCTTGTTTTTTGCTGTGCCGGCATTGATTGGAGCACTGCAGAAGATTTCAGCCGCAGTCACCCTGCCGTGGCCAATGCTTTGGGCCGCCATTCTTGCATTGGCTTTTGCCGGCATGCTTGACCGGGCAACCAGCCGCTACCGGATCATGCACCGATGAACTCATGGCACAGGCGGCATTCATGCATACGGACTATCATCACAATCGCATGTTCAAGCCACTCACACTATCTCTTATCCTGCTTTCATTAATCGGTATTTCCGACGCACAGGCGCGCACAGTCTATCGCTGCTTGCAAAAAGGCACTGTCAGTCTGGCGACTGCACCCGAGCCAGGCTCAAAATGTACACCGCAGATCTTCGACGATAACGCCGCCAAAGTTCCAAACCTGTGGGGCGCAAACGGTAAACAAAGCGGCGTGCTTTATCAACGCGAACAGGACGGGAAAACGGTTTACAGCACGCGCAACCTGCCCGGTTCAACGCCCGTGCTCGCCTACACCGTCACGCCTCCGCCAGGCGCGTTTGCACATTCGGGTCTGGGTTCGGTTGGAAAGCCGAAAATCAATGTGCATTCGGATCTTTTCAAAGCGGCCTCGAAAAAGAACAAGATTGAAGATGCTTGGTTACGTGCCATTGCCCATGCAGAAAGCAATTTCGACGAAGATGCGGTTTCACCAAAAGGTGCACAGGGCATCATGCAAATGATGCCGACAACCTCGGTACAGTACAAAGTGAAAGATCCTTTTTCACCCACAGAATCCATCAACGCGGGCGCAAAAATGTTGAGTGAACTTCAACGTCGTTATAAAGGCGACCGTCAGCTTGCCACAGCGGCCTATAACGCCGGCATTGGCACAGTAACCAAGTACGGCGGTGTTCCTCCCTACAAGGAAACCATCATCTACATCGAAAAAGTGGATGCGCTTTATGAGCTCTATCTCAAGGCACTGATGCCGAAGAAAAAAATCAAAGGGAAGAAAAATACGAAGCAAACTTGATTCATTAATGCAGCTAACGTCTTCCCCGTGTAAACGGGGACCCGCGTCGTTGCGCCGGGATTGCAGCAATTTATGAATTAAAAGTCACCACGCTCCCGCCTGCCGCGGGAGTGACGCTTAGGTTTATTGATTATCTAGCCCTGATTTAATCCGAAGAAACGTCACCACCAACACATCGCGATAAGCCGGAAGACTTGAATCGATCGGCTGGACAGCGGTAACACCATGGTAGGCACGCGCATCATCGACTAGTGCTGCATCAAAAGGCTCGGTCAGCGTAAAACTACTGGACAAACTGCCATCAAGCGAACCGATCATCGTGGTACCACTGGCAATATTGCTGCGCTTGATTAGCAATACCATTACGTAATCCACCCCGTCGCGATGCATGCCTTCCGGCGTCGGCAAGCCCGGAGCATCGGCACTCGCTTCAATCCTAAACTGGTGAACTTCTACCAGCCATTGCTGTACCGAAGGTGCCAAACCTGAAAACAAATCGTGGCAAAACCGGAGAATGGATTGCAGACTTTGACCATTGGCCTGCTCATCCTTGATGGGCTCGAACCAACGTTCAATACCGCCGTTTAGGGAGTTGTAGTCCAGCGTTTGATAATGCGGCTGATGCGGAAGCCTGCGTATATCGTCTGCCGAAGCTTCAAATACCGCATGACGGCGACGACGATAGCGTCCCTGATCCGCCATATAGTTATCTATAACAAGATCATTCCAGCTTTCGGCGAATGCATTCCAATCCGATAAATCCCCCTGCGCTTCCAGCTGGCTACGCATTTGCTTAGCTTGTGCGAATACATGCGCATGTTCGCGCAAGGTTTTTTGGTAATCGTGTAATGACATTGCAGCATTATACGCAAGGCCTTGCATCGTAGGCGGCCGCTTG
>JBDTTC010000363.1:0-2728 GCA_039930825.1 Arenimonas sp. | reverse complement strand
TCACGCTTCCAATCGGCAAGCTACGTTCTACGGCATTCATGGCTAATTGGCAGCGAGGCAGGTCCTGGCTTCTGGCAATTCAGCCATCGGGTGTTTGGGTTTCTAACTACGCAATCAAGCGGGACCTCCGTGAAAATACTAGATTCAAATTTATCATCGGGCGCGTCGGCCCCTTATTTTGGTTGTTAGACGGGTGAGTGCTTTTATAGTCAGGCATCAATAACATCGCGTCCGCTTTTCGAATTTTATTTTCCCCAACCTTCAAAGCCGTCAACTTCCCGCTGCCTGTGCCGGTTTGTCATCCGGCGTTTGTGGTTTCCTTCAATTGGCAGCAGGTCAGCGGGTCGGCGGCCTTGAGTTCTGGCTTTCCTTAGCTTCCTTAGGGCCGCAAGCTTCGCTGGGTAGTCGCGGCACAGGCCCTACTTGCGGTATGCTTCCTATCAATTCGTTGGCGAGCCGGTTATCACCTTTCTCAGGCCAAGCTATCGGGCAGTGTTCTAACTACGCAATCAAGGGGACCGCCGTGAAAATCCAACATTCAAGCGACACATCCGCTGCGGCGGTCCCTTATTTTGGTTGTTAGACGGGAAAGAGATTTTGTTATCAGTAATCGCCTGCTCTTCTGCAATCGTCCAGTTCATTTCTTCGCTCAACATGATCTGACAGGTCTCGCTGCCTGTGCCGAGAATTATCCGGTGTTCGCGGCCATTGTTTCCTTTTAATCGCTAGGCCGCTTTTTTCCTTTCGAGCGGCACAGGCTCAACCAATCAAATCGCGCTGCCTGTGCCGGTTTGGGTTCTAGGCTCTGGGGTTCTTTCGTTTAGCTGCACGCAGTTCGTGTTGGCGGCCTTTAGGTTCAAGGCCTGCAGATTCATCGGGCAAGGCCGCAAAGCCTCGTTGGGCAGTCGCGGCACAGGCCCAACCTGCGGTATCCTTATAAATAATCAGGTTAGCGAGCCGGTCTTCAACTGGCTTCGTCCAGTTTATCGGGCAGTGATCTAACTACGCAATCAAGGTGACCTCCGTGAAAATACTGGTTTCAAGTTTCACATCCGGTGCGTCGGCACCTTATTTTGGTTGTTAGGCCGAATCTGGAAGAGTCTATGTCTCGAATTGCGCCAGTGTTATTCCTCAGCGCCTTTTTGCTTTGTTCCTGCTCTCAAGCAAGTGAACCGAAATCGATGATTACTAAAGACCAGCTTCAGGAAATGTTCGCTGATATGGCCCAGAAAACGAAATGGGACATGTCCAAGGACATGCTTTGGGGGTACTTCTTCACCGACGAATCAAAAAGCGAACTTCAGTCTGTTGTTCCGCTTCTGACCGCGCAGGGCTATAGATTTGTGGATATCTACCTTTCGGACAAGGATGACCCATCAGATCCAGACGTTTGGTGGCTTCACGTCGAGAAAGTAGAAACCCATAGCCCAGGTTCATTGCATAAAAGAAACCAAGAACTCTACCGTTTCGCCGAAGAGCACGCATTAGACTCATACGATGGAATGGACGTTGGCCCGGTAACTAAGTCTCACTAGTAGCGCCTAACCAATCGTTCAAGGTGACCGCCCACCGCGGGGCGTGGACAAATCGTCATTTCATTGTGCTTTGCCCACGCCCCGCAGTGGGCGGCACCTTAACTCAAGCGTTAGGCCTAGGGAGTAGCTCATGCGCGCAGCGTTTCTGATAGTTGGATTCACAATTATTTTCAACTACTTATTTAATATCAATGCGCTGATGGCGCCCTATCATTTTTTTCGAAATCCGACTGCTGGCTACAGCTTGGAAGCGTTCTATTCACTTGCATTCGTATTTAACGTGGCGATACCTCTCAGTATCGTCTCTGCGTTCATAGTTCAATCTGGCATTCATATGCGCACAACGATGACTTGGGGCTACAAGCTTTTTGTTGTCGCTGTAGTAGTCATTGTTCTGACCTACATTTGTTTCGGTCTGACTGCGTTTAGTTGGGGCGTCCGACTAGTCTACGTTCCCTATATTGTGCTGCAATACTTAGCACTTCCTGCAAAGTTGGCACTTGTTATTGGGGCTATAAAAATACTTATCTCACTTCGATCTGCTTCGCAAAATGCGGTGCAGTCCAAGCTAAGTCAGCCCTAATCTTCCAGGGCAATATAGGCCTAACCAATCGTTCAAGGTGACCGCCCACCGCGGGGCGCGGTCAAAGCGTCATTTCATTGTGCTTTGCCCACTCCCCGCACTGGGCGGCACCTTAACTCAAGCGTTAGGCCCCTCTGTGAAACTAATACTCACTTTCGTCCTGGCAATTGCAATTACGGCACAGACATCGGCGCACTCAATAGATTGCCTCCACTATCAAGGCGCTCCGGTTAGTCTTTCGGGCAAAGTAGTGCTTCGCACTTTTTATGGACCGCCGGGGTATGGCGAGCACCCAAGAACCGACGCAAAAGAAACTCAGGCAATTTTGATTCTGGCCCAGCCGCTATGTGTTTCCGAAAACAAGAGCGATCAAGAGGCTGCGGAGCTTAGTCAAAGCGAGATCACATTGGTCCCGGTCAATGGTGAAAATTTGCGGCAATATCGAGGCAAATTCGTTAGCGTAATAGGCACACTTTTCCATGCCCACACCGGACATCACCATACGCCATTTCTTATTTCAATCGCTAGTATTTCTCCCGAAAAATAGATAATAGGCCTAACCAATCGTTCAAGGTGACCGCCCACTGCGGGGCGCGGTCAAAGCGTCATT
>JBDTTC010000362.1:0-5350 GCA_039930825.1 Arenimonas sp. | reverse complement strand
CTCGTCTTCACTACTGGTTACTTCACCGCCGCCGACAGCCCCGGCACGTGGCGTTGACGGCTGGAGATATGATCAATATCCCGATTTTGTACCGATCCAGCGCCTGATTAAACCCGGAAAAGGTGAGCTGCCGCCGCAATACCGTGTCTCGCCTGCCTCACCCTTTGGCGTAAATTGTGAAGGAGTAGTTCAACCCGGCGTGGCCTACCTAAACGCGGAAGTAGAGCCATCGGTTGCGGTCAACCCGACAAATCAGGACAACCTGATCGGCGCCTGGCAACAGGACCGTTGGTCAAATGGTGGCTCTCGCGGAATAGGCACGGGTTACTCCTTTGATGGTGGTAAAACATGGACACAAAGTTTGGTTCCGTTCTCTCGTTGCAGTGGCGGAAATACATTTAATGGTGGTAATTACGAGCGCGCCACAGACCCTTGGTTAAGTTATTCTCCCAATGGCACGGCGCATCAAATGGCTTTAGGTTTCAACAACGTAGGCGGCAGCCAAAACGCCATGCTCGCCAGTCGCTCGATAGATGGCGGTTTGACATGGAGCAATCCAGCTGCATTGATTTTAGATAACGACGGCATCGCGTTTTTCAATGATAAAAATTCGATTACTGCAGACTCGATAGATTCGAATTTTGTTTATGCCGTTTGGGACAGATTGGCCTCTAACGGTAATGGGCCGACCTACTTCGCGCGCTCTATCAATGGCGGGCTTAGCTGGGAAACTGCCCGCTCCATTTATAATCCTGGCGGTACCGGACAAACTATTGGCAATGTCATCACAGTGCTTCCCGATGGCACCTTAGTTGACCTGTTGACGAAAATTGTCACTATTAATGGTATAGACAATACAACGCTTGCCGTGATCCGTTCTACCGACAAAGGCATTACCTGGTCGCAACCTTTTTTAATTTCAGATTTACTCGCGGTCGGCACCATTGACCCTGAAACGGGTACCGGTATTCGCGATGGTTCAATACTCGGGCAAATTGCTGTAAGCCCTGCCGGCAATCTTTATGTCGTTTGGCAAGACTCTCGTTTTAGTGGCGGAGTCCGCGACGGCATTGCACTTTCCAGTTCGAGCGATGGCGGCTTTACTTGGTCAGTGCCGCGACAAATTAATGTCAATGCAAACGTTCCCGCATTTATTGGTACTGTTCACGTAAAAGCCGATGGCGTTATTGGTGTTAGTTATTATGATTTCAGCAGCAATACTACCGACCCAAATACTTTGCTAACAGACTATTGGCTTTCCACCTCTAGTGACGGCATTAGCTGGAGCGAAAGTCGAATTACCGAGCCCTTCAATTTAACAACGGCTCCCTTCGCAGGTGGATATTTCCTTGGTGATTATCAAAGTCTGGTGAGCAGCAACAATACCTTCATCCCGTTCTTCGTGAAAGCCAACAGTGGTGACTTTGCAAACCGTACCGATGTTTTTGCTGCACCGGCAATTTTCAAACCCGTCGGAAAATCCTATGTTCCGACATCGGCAACAGTGACGAAAAGTAGTTCGTTAAAGCAACGCGTGCATGACAATATCCGGCGCATCAAACGGCAACGGAAATATCTGAGAAACGGCTTGATAAAGAACTAGGCACTTCAAGAAAAAGCCCGGCCGCAATCTTAAATGAGTCGGGCTTTTCAAAACCGAACCTTGAAATTTATTTTCCTTGTGCAGTCCAGCCCTTCGCCTGGGCCAGTGTCGAAGCCACTGCGGCAGATGATTCCTTCACCATATTATCAATACCCTTGCTGGCACCAATGATGCCGCCCCAAGCCCATAACTTGCTAAAGGGTGCATTCAACAACTCCTTACCGGAGCTTGCATCCACAACTTTTACCTTGCCTTCCAGACTTGCGGCACCCAGACCGATCAGGATCGCCCGGGCAACACGACTGCCGGGTTTATATTTCGTAATGTCGCCGCTGACTATGCATTCCTTTTCAAGGCCTCGGGCTTTGTCACTAAATTCAACCGATTTGAAAATCGGTCCGAAATCGGCAAGTAGTCGACTCTCGATATCATGGGAAAAATTTATGCCGGTCGAGGCCGTGGCCTTGCTCTTTGCCGGAACACCGAACGCAAACACCGTTATGTTTTCGCAATCGGAAAGCGAGTTCGCTCCCGAGCTTGTCGCCTTCAAACCTTTCGCCTTGGTTGAACTTGTCGATGCACAGCCGGACAATAAGGCAATTGAAATCACGGATGTGGCTAGAATCAGCTTGTTAGAAAGTCGCATAATATTCCCTGCTAGTATCGTTGATAAGAAATGCGGTGTGGTTGGACATTGCGTTACCACTACAAGGCCTGTATGTCGGTGGTTCTGCTGCTCTTAGCACTATATTTTAATTGCCGTGAAGCCAAAGTCAGGAGTCGGAATGGTCGACCCATCACTAGCAAGTTCAGTACCATCGCCCTGTATCCGCAACTGCTGCCTGGATGAAAACGATGTCTGTATGGGCTGCGGACGCCATATCGATGAAATTCTGGCTTGGCATCAAGCGCCCAATCTGCGGCGGGAAGAAATTCTGGCCAGTGCAAAGGCGAGGCTCTTGCAAAGAGCTGCTCGTCATCGCAATTCGAGCTCTTGATTGCGTTTACTTTCGGGCAGTAATCCAATAAGAATAGCTGTCGCGTTCGTAACGGATATCGTGGATGACACAGAATTACCTCAAACTTCGAACGACTTTGGCTTACGCCAAGGGGGCATATACTGTCGAGATAAAAATAGGCAGCAAAAAAAGCCCCGCCAATGTTTTGCTCGATAGCGGCAGCAGCACCTTGGTGGTGCTGCCACAGGCATACGACCCATCGCACGATCTTAGCCTCAGAGCCACTAGTCTGGCGCAATCCATCGCCTATGGCGTTGGCACCTGGGCTGGCCCGGTTCTGAAAACCGAAATTGCTTTCGGCGACAAACGACATTCACGCGTGCTGCCGGATGCTGAAATCGCACTGGTGGAAACATCGGCACAGAATTTTCGAGATGCCGATGGCTTACTCGGCCTCGCCTATAAAAAACTGGACAAGGCGCACGATGTGAGTACGCTACTAACCGAAAAAATGATCGAACCTACGCATACCTGGCCATGGCCTTTCAATACACAGGAACCGAATGCATTTTCGGAATTCAAGACGCAACTTTACCAACAACCCCTGGTGAATCTGACGCCTTGTTTTAGTGCGCTTGAAGAAGAAGGCATTGTCTCCGATAAATTCTCGATGCTCATTAAACGTGCATTGGTACACGTACTTGATGACAACGCCACTGCCGAACAACTTGCTGCCGACCCATTGAACGACGGTGTCTTAGTGCTTGGCGGTGGCGAAGAATGCCAATCGCTTTATCAAGGCGGCTTCGAGACGGCAAAAATCGTGCACGAGCTTTACTACAACGCCAATTTGATTGCGGTGCAAGTGGGCGACCGGCCGCGAATACCGGCGCCTGCCTTGCTGGATAAATATGCGAACAGCTATGCCAGCAATGCCATTTTCGATACCGGCAGCAGCTTTCTGGTTCTGGAGGCCTCCATCTATGAGGCCGTCATCGCCGACTTCGCACACAACGATAAAAACTTTCCGGATTTGATAACGCGCTTCCAGAAAAGCTTCCAGACCGAACACGGCCTACCGAACGACAATATACACGTACGCGACTGGCCAAAACTGCACTTCCATCTAGAGTCGCCTTCCGGCGATGAAGTCACTTTCAGCTGCACACCTGGCAACTACTGGCAGCGCAATGCCCTGCATGCTGGCGAATGTTTTTTCCTGCTGATGCGGCAAATGCCGAAATGGCCGAATCAAAGCATTCTTGGGTTGCCATTGATGAGTGGGCATTACTGTGTTTTTGATCGGCGGCTCGATGGCGATGGTGTCCTACGCCTTGCTCGGATGAAAGATGAATGATGCAAACTTTTGAAACCGCACGATTATTAATGCGCCCGCTGGCTGCTGATGATCGAGATCTGTATTGCTTTTGCTATACCGACCCCTCAATGATGAAACTCATCGCTGCTCCGCTAACGATGGACGCTGCCTTACGGAGCTTTGAAGTTGCTCTGAAAATCAATTCACACATCCCGGTTAGGCGTCGTGACTGGATAATGCTGGAAAAAACATCAGGCTCTTGCATTGGATTGTTATCCCTCGTCGGGTGCAAGACCAAGCCAGTTGCCACTAATGCGGACTTGGGCGCGATTATTCTCAGCACCTTTCAAGGTAAGGGCTATTCACTCGAGGGCACAGGTGCATTGGTTGATGCGGCTTTCGCCATCAGCCATATTGATGCACTCCACACCCACCATCAATCTGAAAATGCGGCAGTTGGCAGAGTGATGTCCAAACTGGGATTTAACGCTACCGTCGAACGAGATGGCGAAATCGAGAATTACCACTGGAAGCTTTTGCGTACAGAATGGCAATCCAATATCGATGCGATGAACTTGAATGAGGCATCATTGCCACGGTGCTGAGCTAATTTTAAAAATTTGATAAATGGCGTAACGGGACGGTCAATTCGCATGAAAAAAAATGGAACCATTGTCTGTGTCGGTACCGGCATGATGCTCGGGGCACACATAAGCCCGCGTTCACGGAGTCATATCGAACAAGCAGACGTTGTTTTTGTTGCAGTATCCGACCCTGTAGTCGAGCTATGGTTGAGGGAAATGAACTCGGATGTCCGTAGCTTGCAACCCTATTACACCGAAGGAAAATCCAGGCACGAAACGTACCGAGAAATGGTGGAAGGCATGATGGTAGAGGTTCGATCTGGCAAACAGGTCTGCGGAGCGTTCTACGGGCATCCTGGCGTATTTGCTTTCGCACCGCACAAGGTCATTGAACAGGCACGTAGCGAAGGTTTCCTTGGACATATGGAACCCGGCATTTCTGCGGAAGACTGTCTTTATGCAGACCTCGGCATTGACCCCGGTCGCTTTGGCTGCCAGCACTACGAGGCCAGCCAGTTCATGTTCTACCAAAGAGTCATAGATCCGTCTGCATACCTTGTACTTTGGCAAGTTGGAATTGCCGGAGATCGAAGTTTTCGACGTTACTCCACCGAGACGGCTTACAGACAGCTTCTTGTTGACCTATTGGTGGAGCATTACCCCTTGGAACACGAAATCATTGTGTACGAGGCCGCCACTTTGCCGATTGGCAAGCCGCGTATGCAAAAGATGGCATTATCCGAGCTGGTAAAGACCGAGTTATATTTGCAATCGACCCTGGTCTTGCCTCCGGGGCGGGTGATGCTACGAAACGAAACGATGCTAAACCGCATCGAAGCACTTGAGCGTATGCTAAATTCCAGTCCAACCGCAGTATTTACACAAC
>JBDTTC010000361.1:0-17736 GCA_039930825.1 Arenimonas sp. | reverse complement strand
GGACCACACCTTCCTTACCGACCAAATGTAGTGAGCCGACGACGACCATAATATCGTCCTTGTCATTTTCTTTTAACAGGGCCTCTAGTTTCGGTAGCCAGGCTTTGTTGCGTTCCGGATTGATGCTTTGATATAGCTCGGGATATTTAACACTCATTTCCTTGGCCATATCGTTATACAGCGTCTTGTCGTCGGCATTGCGCCAGACGGTATGCAGCTCTTCCATTTTATTTTTCATGTCGGCAGACTCATCGAGCGTGTCCAGCAGGAATTGCTCTTGTTGTTTGGCACTCATGCCGTCGAAAATCGCAATCTGTGAATCTCCTGTTTCCAGGCCTTTCGCAGGCTTCCCGGCTTTCGCGGCGCGGTCCATGAAATGCTTGTCCAAACCCAAAGCCGGATCAAGACCAACTTTCTGCATTTCGCTGACACTCAGGATCATCGTTACGAACCACGGTTCAAAACCCTGGAAATTGGCAATAGGCATATTGCGCTCTAAAGCATAAGCTTCAAATTTTTTCCATGTTTCAGGTGGCAGACTTTGTTGCAGGGTTTTGCCGTCGGTGCGCCTTGCCGCCTGCGTCATTTTCTGGCCCAGCGCTGGATTGTTCATTTCCTCAGGAGATAATTCGAAATAAAGTTGTTCGGCATCGTCAAATGCGAGATCGGTACTTTTTGCCAAGGGGTAATCCGAAGCTTTCAGCATATGGAACGAGCCAAGCAAATACAGGCTATTGTCGGCATCGCTGACTTTCCAAAGAAAAGGTTTTGGCGGATTGGTGGTTGTTTCTGCACAGGCAATATTCATGCCGAGCAGTATCATCAAAAAGAAGAGTATTTTTTTCATTCGAGTCTCGAAAAAGAACGGAGGTGCCAGTTGAAACATTGCATCAGGTGTTCGGATATAAAACTTCGGCGCGCTGGAATAAAACCCAGCTGGTAGCGATATATTTGTCGCCACCCAGAGGCTTGTTACCGCGATGTGTATGGGTAAACGCCGTAGGTGCAATGAGCAGGGAACCGATTTCCGGTTTTATTTTTTTATGCTGGTATAAAAATTCGGTTTCACCTTCATCGAAGTTATCATTTAAATAAATTGTCCATAACAAGGCACGGTGCAAGGTGTCGCAAACAGCATCTTTTGGATATAACTCGCAATGCCAATATGGGTAGCCGCCTTCGTTAGCAGTGTAGCGCTGCAAATTGATCGAACCCGGGCGAAACATGGCGCGGGTAATATCACCTAATTGTTTGGCCGGCATATCGACAAAATCCTCGGCGCAAAGCCGGCGTGGTGCACCAGTTTTTTCATCATTTACCTGAAGCATCAATGGCGCGATTAATGTGTGTGGATATTTCCGCAGATATTGCATCAGGCCCTTAAACATCGCCGCATTGAGTGCATTTTCTGCCTCGCGCCATTCCGGTTTTCCGGTAATCTGGATGTCGCGACTATTTTTCAGTTCCGGCAATACTCCACCGCCGACTCTTCCGGGTATAGCGGCCTTGCTATCCTCGAAGTGTTTAATCAACAAACGACAGGCTTCCCCAGACAAGGCCTGCGGATACACTTCGATAAAATCATCCGATTGCATCAGGCGCTTTTTTTATCGAAATCGAGATGGTATTTCACGGCGGTTTCAACTTCGGTTTTCGAGCCCATGAAAACAGGAACCCGCTGATGCAAACCGGTCGGCTGCACATCCATCATACGCATGCGGCCGGTACTCGCGGCACCGCCGGCTTGCTCGATCAAAAAACTCATGGGGTTGGCTTCATACATCAAACGCAACTTGCCGCCCTTATCGCGGCATTTACTGTCGAGCGGATACGAAAAAATTCCACCGCGGGTCATGATGCGATGTACGTCGGCAACCATCGAGGCAATCCATCGCATATTGAAATCACGCGCACGCGGACCTTCTTTGCCTTTCAACATATCGGCAACGTATTCCTGCATCGGTGTTTCCCAGAAACGCTGATTGGAAGAGTTGACCGAGAACTCTTTGGTTTCATCCGGAATTTGCATGTCGCGTTTGGTCATAATGAAACTGCCTTGCTCGCGATCCAGCGTGAAACCATGGGTTCCGCGGCCAATCGTCAACACCAGCATCGTGCTTGGACCATAACTGGCATAGCCGGCGCAGACTTGCGCACTACCAGGCTGCAAAAAATGTTCGTCTTCCGGTTCGGTAATGCCATCCGGGCAACGCAGTACCGAAAAAATCGTGCCGACGGTGATATTGACGTCGATATTCGAACTGCCATCGAGGGGATCAAACAATAATAAATAATTGCCTTTCGGATAGGCGTTCGGGATCGGATGCGAATGCTCCATTTCTTCGGAAGCCAGTCCGGCCAGGTGTCCTCCCCATTCATTGGCTTCCAGAAAAATTTCATTCGATAATACATCGAGTTTTTGTTGCGCTTCACCCTGGATGTTACCGGTACCGGCGCCGCCCAGCACACCACCCAATTCACCTTTGCTGATCGCGGTTGAAATGGTTTTGCAAGCACGCGCGACCACTTCGATCAATAAACGCAAATCGGCATTGATGAAACCGGCATGCTGTTCTTCGATCAAAAAACGGGTCAGCGAAATCGGTTTCATGATCGGTACTCAAAGGACGATGCGCTATTGTCTCGCCCATACCCGCGCTTGCCAAGCGGTGGCACAATAAGGAATGCCACCGATTGATACCGCGCTTATTCCAGCATTACTGGCCGCACTGGGCCTGGGTTTGCTCATTGGTACCGTGCGCGAGCGGCAGCATAAGGATCCGATGGCCGGCGTTCGCACGCATGCGCTAACGGCTTTGCTGGGCACTATCGGTTTGCATATCGGTTTATGGGCTTTGGTGTTGGTGCTGGTCTTGCTGGTCGGATTGGTGTGGATTTCCTATTGGCGGCAATCGGAAAAAGATGCCGGACTGACCGGTGAAATCACCTTGCTGCTTACTTGTCTGCTGGGCGCCTTGTGCCTGAGCCAGCCTGCATTGGCGACCGCATCGGGCGTGGTGGTTGCCGCGCTGCTTTATGCCAAGGCAAGTTTGCATCGCTTCACCAAGGAAATACTGAGTGAGACCGAAGTGCATGACGGCCTTATCTTGCTTGGCTCGGCTCTGGTAATTCTGCCTTTGTTGCCCAATACCGCGATCGGTCCTTATGCGGTTTTAAATCCGACGACTATCTGGCGTTTGGTCGTATTGATCATGTTGATAAGCACGATCGGCCACATCAGTTTGCGGCTGATCGGGAATCGTTGGGGATTGGCCTTGGCGGGATTTTTTTCCGGCTATGTTTCGTCGACTGCCGCCATTGCCGGTTTCGGCGAACGTGTCCGCGAGCAGCCGGAAATGCTGCGCCCATGCGTTGCTGCCGCCATGTTGGCGAATCTTGCTTCGGTAAGTTTATTTGTTCCGATTTTATTGGCGGTGTCACCACGTCTGTTGCAAAGCCTGGCTCTGGAAATTGGCACCGGTGCCGGCGTGTTATTGATAGGCGGAATATTGGGTTTGCGATCAAGCCCGCCACAAAACAAGGCCTTGCCGAATCTGCAGACGCGCATGTTCCGCTTGAGTCATGCCTTGCTGTTGGCAGCCATGATTTCGGGGGTGGTCTGGTTGTCGGCCTGCTTGACCTCGCAATTCGGGTCTGGCGTTGCATTGCTTGCCAGCATGTTTGCAGCGATTGCCGAAGTGCATGCATCTGCTGCCAGTCTCGGCCAATTGGTGCAAGACAATGCGGTTACATTGTCAACGGCGCATTGGGGTTTCTTCGGAATACTCGCGGTGAGCGCCATCGCAAAATCCTCGATAGCCTGGGCCAGTGGCGGAAAAGCCTATGGAGTGCGGGTCAGTATCGGTTTGGGTGTGATGCTCGCCGGCGTTTTGTCTGCCGTGATTTTGAGTGAATTGATTGGCAAATAAAACCGGAATCCGGTGCTTAATTTTTCACTTTCTGTAGTTTCGCTTTCGCCATCGCGATAGCTTCGGCACTGGCGGCTTCGATAATTTCAATTTTTCCGTCAACCAACACATTGGCACCGGCTTCAATCTCGACGCCGCCCCTGATCGTGATATTGGCGGTTTTACCGACCACGACGTTGGCTCCTTTTTTAATTACGATCTTGCTTTCGTTTGGATCCGACTGCAGCTTGTAAACGCTGTAACAATAAGTGCAAACGATAAAGCCGTCATCGCGGCGATCAAACGCAGTAGCGCCACATTGGCTACATTGGGTTTGCAGCATTATCCTTCTGGCCATAATCGAAATCCGTGTCAGATAATTTTCAGGGTAATCGCTTTCAAAACCGCGCGCGTTCTATCGCGCGTGCCGAGTTTATCCAGAATATCGGACACGTAGTTTTTTACTGTTCCTTCCGACAGGAAAACGGCTTTGGCAATTTCCTTGTTCGAATAACCGCCTGCCAGCAAACGCAGGATTGAAATTTCGCGATCATTGAAAGTATCAGTCGGTTCCTGCGTATCGCGATACGCATAGCGGGCGCGTACAGGCGATGTGGAAATAGGGGCGAAAAGCGTTTCACCTTTCGCGACCCGTTCGATCGCATCGACCAAATCTTCCGGCGAGGCGTCCTTCAACAGGAAGCCTTGTGCACCGGTGGCAGCGGCTTGCAAGGGGAAATCCGGTTCGTCGAAAGTAGTCAGTAAAATTACCGGAGTCGCAATATTTTTTTCACGGATATTTTTCAACAAGGCAAAACCGTCCATGCCCGGCATTCGGATATCCGATAAAATTACATCGACCGAATGGTCGGGTAAGGCATTCAACAACTGCTCGCCATTCTCCGCCTCAATTACAACTTGTAAATGCTCAAAGCTGCTCAGCAATGCTTTCAGCCCCATGCGGACAAGGGCTTGATCATCGGCAAGTGCAAGACGGATTACTTCACTCACGATGCCACCGGAAGCCAAGCTTCAATCTGCATACCGCCGCTACTCGAATGTTCGCAGCGCAAGCCGCCGCCAAGGTTCTCGAGGCGTTCACTCATGCCTTGCAAGCCATTACCCTTCTGCCAGTTGTTGGTCATTCGGCCGTCATCACGGATACGCAAAAACCATTGCGTGCTATCGCGTTGCAATACCACCCAAAGCCGCTGAGCATGGCTATGGCGCGCGCAGTTTGTTAGTGCTTCCTGCACGGTACGTAACAGGACTTCGGCTTGCAACATTGGAACTTGCTGCGCGTTTTCGTCAATGGCGAGCAACAGCTTTGGTCTAGGAAATGGTGCCGCCATTTTTTCGATAGCGACTTGTAAATCCATGCCGTCATGCAAGCGCATTTGTTGCACCACGCCACGGATATCGGCCAGTAATTCATCGGCCAGTGTTGTACAGGCTTCAATGCCCTGATGCTTTGCCAATTCGGGATTTCGCGACAAGGCCGATAGATTCAATTTAAGTGCGGTCAATTTATGGCCGGCAACATCATGCAGTTCGCGTGACAGGCGCAGGCGTTCTGAATCACGTACTGTTTCCGCCAGAAGACTACGGGTAGCGATTAAATCGGCATTCAACAACATTAATTCATCACGACGTTTTTCCGCCTGGTGCGAATACCAGGCCATCAACATCGCGAATAACTGGAAGCTCGAATACATCAGCACCGATATGATTGGTCGATCGGCCTGCCATAAATTTCGATAAATGAAAAACAGGCTGATATTGCTAATGACAAAAATTGCAATCAGACGTGGTGGTGAAAATAAAACGGCCAATACCGCCGATGCCACGATCAGCAATACCGGTGCCGCAGAAAAACGGACAATCGAGCAGATCGCCAACGCAATAAATATCAATCCAACTGCCAATATTTTTTGCCGAAGATCGTTTTTCTCGATGACGGTACACAGGATAAAACAGAGCAAATAGGCAATATGCAAAACAATCGTTGTCGTCACTAACGCCGAAACCGGAACCACGCCGGTGCCGTTCAAATTATCTAACCATATTTCCGAACCAATCGCGGCCCATGCAACATAGGCGGCGAAATTCATCGGGGTGAATAATTTTTTCAATAATTCAAACATGGGTACAGCTTGGCTTGTTAAAGGGCAATGCTCAAGCCATCAGAACAAGATTATGACTTCCGGCACCCCGAATTGATGACATTTGGCACCACGCACCGAGATTGTCGGCAGGCATTCTTTGCTTCAGGCGATTGAACTAGGAGAAACCTGATGTCGTGGTATTCAAATACAGCATTAATACATGCCGCCGTCGGCACTACGGCGCTGGTGACATTCTGGGTTGCCGGAATGAGCAAAAAAGGCAGCCCGATTCATAAAACTGCCGGCAAGATCTATTTATTAGCCATGACGGGAATCCTGTTGTCGGCATTTCCAATGGCGACTTACATCGCACTCAGTGGCAAACCGGTGATTGGCGGTTTCTTGCTGTATCTGCTGGTCATCACGATAACCGGCGTCTGGAACAGTTGGCGTTCGATCCGGGATAAGCGCGACTGGAAAAGCTACACCGGACCGATGTATAAAATTCTGATGTGCTTGAATCTGCTGAGTGGCCTCGCCATAGCAGCGATGGGTCTTTTCCTGGCCGATCGTATGCAAATGGTGATCACGAGTTTTTCGCTGATCGGCATTCTTGGCGCTTACAGAATGTATAAATTCCAACGCGAAGCACCTTCCGATCCGCGTTGGTGGATGCGTGAACATTTGACTGCAATGGTCGGCAATGGTGTTGCAACCCATATCGCATTTCTGCAAATCGGGCTACCGAAAATATTGCCGATGATCTCCGGCCCGGTGATGGTTAATGTGGCCTGGATAGGTCCTTTGCTCGTTGCCGTGCTGGCTGGTTTCTATCTGACCAAAAAATATACGCCAAAGCGTGCATGAAAATTATTGCGGGATAACGGAGTTGCTCACATGGAAATGATTACCGAGTTTCGGCGAAACAGGGCCGGGTTTTATCTGATGCTGATTCTGGTATTTGCAGTAAGCCTGTGGATTGGATGGCATGATTTCGATCCGTGGATACCGCAAAAAATAGTACGTGAAAATATCCACCTAGACATTCGTTGGATCATCCAGTTGGCAGTCCAATACTTTATTCCAATGAATATACTTGTATATTGCGTGCAGGAAACCTATACCCGAAGGTGCGCCAAACCTGTTGAAAAGCTAGCCGGATGATTTTTTTGCGTTGTGTTTCCGGCCGGTATTTATTCAGTTTGAAAATAGATCGCGCTGCTACCATGGTTACTAAGCAAAATCGTTGATACCAGTCGGACAATCCATGAAGCGAGCTAGTCTATTGCTGATGTTTATCGTTGCCTCTTGTGCAGCGAACCCTTCGACAAAGATAAGTCGGGTTATAGAAAGTGGCGGCATAAGCGGTGTAATCCGATATCCCGGTGATGTCGTTCCGGCGATTCGAGTTTGTGCGTTGGATACACAAACAAAGGCGGTAACTTGCATAACAACAAAAACAGGGCAGGCTAGCTATTCAATTAAAGGCTTGCCGGCCGCAGAATACTATCTGGTTGGCGAGATCGAACAATGGCAATTCAAAACGGCAGGACATGTATTGCAAGTGCAATGCATACGAGCGCCTTGCCCGGCTTTGCTTAAAGCGGTTCAGTTGGAAGCCGGGCAATCGCTAGCCGATATCGATCTCAACGGTTTTTATATAACTCGAGAAGATTTTCCAGTCTTGCCGGAGGAAAATAAGTAAGTAGTTTATTTGCGTTTGAGTTTTTCAAGTAGTTGGGTCATAGCCTGATCCACTGGCGATTCATCTTGAAACAAAAGCAATTCATTCCGTCGTTTCAATGCCACCAATTCCGGCGGCGATAACACCATCACACGCGCTCCTCGGCGATTGACCAGCATGACGGATCCCGAAATTCCGCTGATCCAGGCAACCTTAAGCTGTTGGAAGCCCCCGCCTGCTTTTGGCAACTGCAACCAGCAACCGAGCGTATAGCTGGTGACTTCGGCCAGTTCTTCTTCCGTTGGCCGCAAGTTGTGCAGCGGCTCTTCACTATCGCCAACAGCATTTTCGGCAACAGGAATTGTCGCACTTCCGTCGGAAATAGTATCTGGTTCGGAGATATTATTCTGTTGCGATGGAATGACATCGCCGGTAGCGGCGTGAGGCGAGGTTGCCGGAACCAGAGGAGGGCTTGTTTGCGAATTCGTTTCTGAATTGGTTTCCGAAGTGTCTTCGGTAGTCACGATTTCTTCGGTCCATTCGGATACCGAATTGATCAATGTCTGGTAATAATCCATTGCGGCATCATCATGCACGCCGGAGCTGGCAAGCACTTCTTGCGTCGAAACTTCCAGTGTATCCAGATGCGACAAAGGCAGCGGTTCGCCAAGGCTGGCCATATCCAGCAAATCTATCCAAGGTTGTGCAATGCGGGCTGCATTGGTAAATGCTTCGCTATCTTTGCCTTTACGTAACGCGGTGACGGACAAGTGGTGCATCCATTCGGTTCTGAAAAAATGTCTCAGCGCCGATGGCAATGCATATTGCCGCACGATGTTGTTGACGACGGTAGTTGCCTGCGAGCGGGCAATCTCGAGCCGTTCTTGTCCCTGCTGCGCTTCGCTGGCGCGCTTTTCGGACATTTGTGCACGGCGTCGGTGCACTTGCATTTGTGAATTTAGCTCGGCCTGCACACTTTGAAACTTGCTGATGTCGCCGTCGTATTCCTGGCTGATGCGCTGTACCGCGCTTTCTACTTGACTCAACATTTCTCGTTCTTGCGGAGTCTCGCCCAGATTGTCCTCGCAGGCTTCCGAAACCGTGTTGAGCAACTCCCGTGCTGGATGGTGACGCTCCAGAAATAACTGCGGATCAGTTACGGCAGCCCTGACAAACGGCATCACCATCTGGGCAAGTACGGGTGCTACTGCATCACCGTAAGGCCGATCTTTCAGCATCACTTCGAATAAATTGCCAGCCAGTTGCACGGCGGTTTCGTCAGCGGGTTCCAGTGTTCCCTGTTCATCGCCTTTGGTAACACCGGTTTGCTTTGCGTTTTGCAATAATTCACGTTTGATGGTTTCCGCAATCGAGCCATCAGGTTTACCGATGGCTTCGAGCACTGCATTCGTATTGCCGCTGCCATGCTGCAATTTATCGAGCATGGCAAGTGTTTCGGATTTCGCAATTGCACGCTGGGGCTGTGCTTGGGTATTCGCCGAGTAAGCCCCGCCGCCGCCCATATTAACGCCCGTGCTACCGCCAATCATATTGCCGCCTGTGCCACCGGCGCTGCCGGTACCAGCACCAGGACCAAAATTCATTTGCATGCCTTGGGCTTGCATGCTCTTCATTTGTTCAAGCAAGCCCATGAACAGTGCGCGATCTTTTTCGTCAACGTTGCGATTGTATTGAGCGCCTGAACCGGCCTCGGTCTGGGCATTACCAATTGCACCGGAATTTTCACCCACTGTGCTTGAAGTGCTTGCCGACTCTGCCGGTGCTATGAGTGCAGGGACTTTAATGCTTTGTCGGCGTATGCGCTCTTCTTCACCCTGAATCATTAGATTGGGTAATACGCCGGAAGCTGCAAGGCCGGCATTATATTCTTTGAGCAAATCCGACAAAACCGGATCCAGCAATAAATCAAAATGCTGGATAATTTGAGCCTTGAATTCATCGCTCAGGGTCATCTCGGCAAGCGCGTCTTTGGCGGCGTCAGCGAACACTTGCGGCGACAAGGGAAGTCGCGGACCCAAGGTGCCCGTGATATCGAGTATTTTGCATAAGCGCTGATCCAGCGCCACCAAACCCTTGCGTTGCAGATAGGTGAGCCGTTCTACCAGGCGCTCGCAGACTAATTGCACTTGCATTTCTTCATGCTCAATTAGCGACAGATTGAATTTCTGTTTTTTTGTGCCGCCGGCTTCGGCCAGCATGGCATCGGCGGCTTCGATAAGCTTGGCGCGAAAATCGCGAACAGCAGCACGTATGCCGACATAAAGAGCCTGACCATCTGCACCATACTTGTCAGGTTCGCCAGCCTGCACCAGCGCCTCGGACAATTGGTTAAGCTGGGTTTGAACCATCAACAAAGCTTGTTCGAACGCCGGAACTACTGCCGTGGGCACGGACACACGCAGCTTTGCGAGCAAAGCTTCAGGTGTAGTCGGTAGCGGGACAACAGCGGTTTTCATGGCAACATCGCTTAGGGGGGAAAGCTGGCTTGAGTTTAACCCTATCAGGGTCAAAGTTCAGCTAAGGTTTAGATAAGCCCTTGCCGTAGATTGCTAACGGCATCACATAAATACGGTGTTTGCCGGAAGCTGCGGACAATAAAAAAGGGCAGCTAAGCTGCCCTTGGTTCAACCTTTCTTTGCGGCCTTGTCGGCCCGCTTTTCTTTCAAGGTTTTTTCCGGTTTTTTCTTTGTTTCTTTCTTTTTATCCAAACTCTTGGCCATGATGCATTCTCCTTGGTGTTGAGCAGTGTTGCCGATCAGCGTATCCAAGCATATCGCGAGTTTACGTAAATGTCGTTAGTGCCGGGAATGAACAGGCTACACCCCTCACTTCGGGAATATCTCTGCTGACAGCTCTGGATATTTTTTCGACAGCTTTTTAAAGTAGCGGACGGTATCGGCACAGTCGGGGTCTTCTTCGCATATCGCGAATTCCGGAGGGCCTTCGACATAAACCCAATGTCCGTTTTCCCGGTGCAGCAGTCCAGTCACGGTTTCGTAATGCTGGCTGCCATCGGCGGATGCAGGCTCGGCTTCCACCCAGGCCCAGTCATTGTTGACCTTTAGATGACCCACGACAAAAATCACTTGCAGGCCGGACATTTTTCTGACCATCACCCGTAATACTTCCATGATTGCCTTGCGCTCCTCGCTACCTTTTGCCGGAGTATGGGTTGATGTTTTCGAAGGCGCGGGCGCGGCAAATGATGCTGTGCCAGTTACGATTGCGAAAGCGCAAAACAATAATGGAAAAACGAAACGACTTTTGAAATTCATGGCTAGCCTCGGAGAGATCGGTTGATAGCTATATCGGGAAAAGCCGCAAATACAGGCCATATTTTCGAGGATACTTTCTTTCCAGGCTTGAGCAACTTCCTTGCGCGTTTTAACGATTCTGCTGATTCAATCGGCAATATGTTTGATTGGAGGAATCATACTGCTTCAGCCCGAAATTTTTTCGATCTGCAAATACGAATTTTGATCAAAAAGAACATACCAAAGCGCCAGAAATATTTTCAGGCCGCGAAGATTCGAGCTGACCCTGAAAGCGTAAAGCTTCTCTTCTGATGCAGTGAAGCGAACCGTTTCGGAACCGCACCAGTCTATTTTCATCTGGATGCTGTGAGAGCCGGCGGCAATCGTAAAGTCCTTGCTTTCACCATTTTTCAGCTCGCCAATTTTTTTACCATTCAACATTACGGCATATGCTCGTACGCGGTCTGCATAGCCGGAATCCCGGGTGATTGTTAGTGTTGCCATATTGACTCCATTATTGAATTTGCTGAGCTACTGGTATTTTTTGCAAGACTAAAAAGAATAGGCACCCTTGTGATCGCATCATAACAATAGAAAACCTATACCCGAAAATCCATGCGGGATTAAAAAGGTATAAAAGAAAGGACTGGAATGCCAAGCTTGTGAGTATGCTGCCGAAAAGTATTTGGGCATACTGCCTTCAGAACACCATCAAGTGTTCAACGAAATACCAGCCAACCTGCAATGTTAATACTATTTCGGCCACGGACTCACGCGACAGTTTGGTAAATCATTGTTTCCAGACAATCACGATGGAATAGGAAAGGCGGAATACAGCAACGAATTCGCGCTCAGCTAAAGCATTCGATGCTTTGGTATGCCCAGCACACCTAGTGCGGAATTTCTGAGGATAAACACTTTTGCACAAACGGTGAAATTCTAGATGTGCTTATCATAGCCGACCACCGTAGATGTATCGATCAGGTTTTCCATGATGGAATCTGCAATCAGCAGAATTTTCGTTACTGATTTATCGCCTGGATCTAAGCGGTTCTACTTGCCGGTAATTCATTAAAAACCACCTCGATTTTATGTCCGTCGGGATCGAATAAAAAGGCGGCGTAATAATCCTGGCCGTAATGCGGACGATGGCCGGGCGGCCCATTGCACTTTCCGCCCGCCTGCAATGCAAGTCGATAAAACGTATCTACCGCCGAGTTCGAATTTGCACAGAACGCAAGATGGAAGCCATCGTCGGGGATGAATCCTTTGGGGCGAAGCTTGAGACAAAGAATATCCTTGCCATCATGCAGACCATAGCCAATTGCGGTTTTATCCTCAAATACGCGTCGGAAGCCAATCGCACCAAGCGCAGCATCATAGAATGTAGCCGACAGACAAAGATCACGAACACCAAGGGATACATGATGCAGCATGGTCATTGAAGATAACTATTTGCTAGTAATTTTTTGATGGATTCCGTTCACCGACATTAGTGCGGCGGAAGAATATAGCGAATGATACTCGGCCACCATTTCACCGTTCTTGATGACCGGATCAGTAGCGACCAATGATTCCGCTGCCGCCACACTCTCAACGGCAAAGATGAACATTCCACGCCAGTCATTTTTATCTCCGAATGGACCAGCGACAGCAAGTTTTCCTTCATCTGCAAGGCGCTTTATATTGGCAAAATGGCCCTGAAACATTTCGTCACGCGCTTTGCCATCCGGCACACGATGCTTGCCTGTTTTGAGTATGACCAGAACATAATGACGCATGCCATTTTCATCAGCACCAAGCTGTTTTGCCAGTACCGAATCCAGAGGCGGTTTGACTGGCTGCATAGCTTGGTCTGCAAACGCCGAATGGCATATTCCCAGATAAACCATAAGAATTACTACTGATATTCTGCGCATGGAAATTTCCCGAGTATTGAAGAAAGCTATGGAGAATTGCTTGGCCGCATACTTACTATCTGGTGTTTATCATAGCTCCAGAGGTCACCAGATTTGATCATCTTCAATTGCGCTACGCTTTTCATATGGCCAACCATCGGCACCGTCATTTCGACTTCAACGTCACACGTGTAGGTCGATCCGCTGCCCGTTGAGACACAACGAATATTTTTCGCCGAATCTACCCTGGGCGCAGATTCGCTACCAGGATCCATTTCACTGATTCGCGCTTTCATCGCACTTTCTACCTCGTTATCCGATGGTCCCTGAGAGCAGGCAGATAGACAGATTGCGAAATTACATATCAACAGTATTTGTATTGCACGAAGCATAGTGATCCCCGAGGGTTTGATGCGGGTATTTTCTGAAACTATAAAAGCATGGAAGCATGAGTGGCATACCATGCGGAAGCTTACGCGAAACTCACGGCCAAGTACCTTTAAAGTGTAACGTACCCGTTTTTAGAACCACTTCAAAGCAGTTGTATTTTTGGATTGTGCCACAGCGTATTGAATCGGTGTCATCCTGTCTAAGGCAGGATGGGTTCGTTGGTGGTTGTAAAGATGAAGCGTTCAATGAAGACATCTTGTCTCGGTTTGCCGGCTGGATATGCACCAGTTCCACCTGACTATCCTTCGCTCGTTGCTTGAGGGCATGACCAATAAATTCAGGGCCATTACCTAATCGCCGCCTTTTGGGTAACCCGCTGGTTTGCTTGAGCTGGTCCAACACCTTAATGGTTCGTTCACTCGAATCCATGGCCAGGAGAGTTTCATTCCAGCGGATTTGGTCAAGTTCCTGGCGATCGATGAACTCATTAAGTGCTTGACTAATAAGCCAGCACTAGCTGGATGTAGCTTTTCTGCCATTGCATCGAGACCGGTTTCAATATCAGATTGCAAGCGAACAGAGGTGACGGAAATGGCGAGTGCTCCGATTCGTCAGAATGCATCGTAATCCAATGTATTTGTGCTGCAACTATTGTTAAAAGCACCTAAGGCCCGAAATTAGGGACCGACGTACTGGATATGAAATTTGAATCTAATTTACATACGGATGTCACACTGATCGATTAGTTAGCACCCAACTCAGAGGCTCTTGGGGCGATGACCGTCATTGACCCATTGAGCAAGCTTGCTGAAAGCAGCACTAGTTTGTTCGGGCGTGAAGTCACAATGGCCTTCACCTACCGATGGCAATGTAAGCAAATTGTCAGCATGACCAGCAGATTCTACCAATGCCGGATAAATTGAATTGAAACGTGTTGGAACCGTAGGATCGGCATTATTAGATGCGAGAACAACCGGCTTTTTAATGCGCCCGCTGAGGTCGGCATTGTTGGCAACATATTTGATTGCATTGTGGTCGCCAGAATAGCGACGTACACCTTTATTGAATGCTGCATCATCGCCGAAGCCCGAGTAAATTTTTGCCTTGTTGTCCACGGGGAATCCACCTGCGCGCGCCTGCATCTCGTGCAGTACCATATTGTTTAGCATGAGTGCACCGGCAAGTCCGGCTCTCGGAATTTCAAGACGTGTGGACAAAAGCACAGCAGCAGCCTCGTTACTTTTTAGCGAAGTTTCGAGTGCTTCGGGATCCAGCATGAATGGTGATGCCGGGTCAGAAAGACCACCTGACCCGAGCCCCATCGCTCCTGGAAAGAAATAGTCAAACACCACTAATGATGTAAGCACCGATTCATCAAAGCCTTCCGCAGCAGGCACATTCACGCCGCATAGCGACAGCGCACCGTCGTAATTCGCTTCGTATCTTTCGAGGCTAGCAAGTGCGACATGACCGCCAAGCGAAAAACCGACAAGATATGTGTGGCGAGGCTTGCCAAACTTGGCATTAAAATTGGCCCGAAGTTGTTCATTGTCGGGAATAGCATCAGCCACGGCCCAGCCTTGTGAGCTGTAGGCGCTTGCAGCGACCGCATAGCCTTGCGAGAGGAAGACAGGAGTTGCTTCGTTTTGGGGCCATGGTGTTTCGCGGGGGAAGCCTTTGGGTTCATACCCGTGTAATAGCATCACTAACTCGCCATTCCAGTTGGCTGGAATATCAATCCGGTACGGTGCATTGCCCAGTGCGCCGCTATCCATCTTTGGCGCATGGGTCTTAACTTGTGCGGACGGCGCAATAGAAGACGCACTAGTGCAACCTGCAAGTACAAAGAGGGAGAGAGCAAAACCGATCGCGCGAAAAGTAAACGAAAAAGTCATGCGAGATATTTCCTTTGGGTGCAAACGCTGAAATAGGAGCCGACGCGCTCGATGCGAAATATGAATCTGATTTATGCACGGAGGCGCTTGATTGATTAGTTGGAGGCCGCACTGTTATATATTCCGTTTTTTATGAACGCCGAGGAAAAAAAATAGCGATGCTCTGTAAATTAGCGTTGGGCATAGTAAAAGCATAAACGCAAAAAATAGATTATTTTTGATCAAATAACCTTGATTAACGAACATGTATTTCGCAAGTAACGACAATATAGGAAGTGTAAAAAAGAATGACAGTAAACAGCAAAACAAGAACAAGAAAATCCGAAAAAAGTGCGCTTTAAAATGTCTTCATGGTCGAACCAGCTGTTCGGCTCTCTACTGCACTACTTAACCAGAATTCCTGCCGCAACGCCACCTAAAAGAATAATACCTAAAAAGAAAACCATAATTGGCCTCTAACAATCAAAATGAGTGCCAACGCACTGGATGCAAAACTTGAATGTTGCATTTTCACTAAGGTCACCTTGATTGCGTAGTTAGGCCTTTGCGGGCAGATCGCGGTACGCTGATATTTTGCATATTGGTACGTCACAACACCCCAATATTGTGCAACCATTGTTTGACCTGTCCGGGCCATTGCGTCGTGATTGGATCGGCTGTTGGCCGCATGCCAAAGGCATGGCCGCCCTTTGCATAAATGCGCATATCGACCGGCACTCCCGCGTCGTTCAACGCCAGCGCATATGCCATCGGCTGACGGATATCATCGACGGTATCGTTCATGGCGTGAATGATGAGTGTCGGCGGAGCATTTGCGCTGATCTTGACCCATGGTTGCAGTTGAAGGTTATTTTTCCCCTTGCTGTTATCCAGCAAGCGCGCCGTATAGGCGATTATTGCGAAATCGGGCCGTGTGGATTGCTGATCAGCTATGTCCGTGGGCGGATACGTGCGCTGTTCGGTGTTGCTCATGTCAGTCACGAGATAAGCGCCAGCGGAAAAACCGATCACGCCAATCTTATGCGGATCGATCTCGTAGAGGGAGGCTCGCTGGCGCAGCAACACCATCGCTCTCTGGGCGTCCTCTAATCCCAGCAGCACCTTTGGACGCTGCTGCTTCCCATTCTTCTTTGGCCATACTTGCGGCGTGCGATATTTCAGCATGACGCAGGTCATGCCCTGCTCGATTACCCAATCGCAGATTTCGGTGCCCTCAAGGTCGGTTGCCACGGCGTGGAATCCACCGCCCGGCAAGACCAGCATCGTCGTTCCACTGTTACGGCCTTTGGGCCGATAAAGGGTCATGGTCGGGCGCGTCACGTAGCTCGCCCAATGCCACGTTTTACTCCCAATAAGGGGTGAACCATTACCTGTCGCCTCGGGATGATCTCCGGTATCTGGTTTCGTTAGTGCAACGTTCGCAGACCAGAGCGGCACTTGCGTTCCGCCAGCGGTCGGCTGCCATACGCCCTCACGTTCTACCTTTGGAGCTTCGACTCTGGCAGGTGAGATATCTGAATTGGCTGCCTGACTACACACGGCATAAGCGAAGCCAAGTGCTAGCTGCAGGGAAGCAACAATAAACCGGAACCCTGACAAATCCCTCGTCTCCTATATCAATTGGCGCACTGAAAAAATCTTGCACTAAGGCCTAACAACCAAAATATAAGACCGGCGCGCCGGATAAAGATTTGACTTCAATGTTCATAGAGAATCCCCTTGATTGCGTAGTTAGGTTTTAACGCGAGTGAGTGTCAACTGGTATGCCTCAATGGCCGGAAGCATTGCTTGCCTGCGAGCTAAACTCTCTTTAGGCCAGTAGAGTTCACGGTCATAGTATTCGGAAAATGACGGCACACTGTCTTGGATAATTACCCAAGGCTGTTTTGATTCAGTGAATATGTGAATGTCTGGCGGCAATAAATCAGGATTGTCGAGAGTGCCAACACGAATAAAGCGCGTGATGGGACCAGAGCCAGAATAATTACTCCAAACCGCAACCATGCAGTTCGGACAGCGTGCGATCTTCTGGCCTACACCACTTTCAGATGGCGTATCTATTATTTTCGGATCAATGCCTATAGAAGTAACTCTGTCCGATTCAATCATTGCATTAAGTGCAAATGATGCTCCCGTCTCGCGTTGACACCAGCGGCAATGACAGCAATGAACAATGATTGGTGAGGTCTGCAGTTGATAACGAACTGCTTTGCAATCACAGCCGCCTTCGATAGGAAATATAGCTTGAGTCATAGCTGCTTTCCTAAAACCTAACAACCAAAATAAGGACCGCCGCAGCGGATGCAAAACTTGAATGTTGTATTTTCACGGCAGCCCCTTGATTGCGTAGTTAGGCCAATTTTGGCGCAACTGAAGTATAGAGAACCATCTCGGTGCTGCCATAAACTTCGATAGCCCCGTTTAACTGAAATCCCAATCGTTCTAAGACGCGACGAGAAGGAAGATTTGGTGCGTCAACTACAGCATGGAGTTGTGAGAGATTGTATCGGTTCCATGCGTCTGCGACTGCGACCTTGCATGCCTCTGTGGCGAGTCCTGACCCTTGCCAGGGACGGGCCAG
>JBDTTC010000360.1:0-4695 GCA_039930825.1 Arenimonas sp. | reverse complement strand
AGGCTTCATAGATTTCGGCACTCGGAAGATCGAGTCGGCGCAGCAGGCGCTGGGCGAGAATGCCGTTGACGGTTGAGGTCAGCAGGTAATCGTCCACGCCCATGTCGAGCAAACGGGTGATGCCGCCGGCGGCGTTGTTGGTATGCAAAGTGGACAACACCAAGTGGCCAGTCAATGCCGATTGAATGGCAATTTTACTGGTTTCCAGGTCGCGCATTTCGCCGATCATGATGATGTCGGGGTCCTGCCGCACGATGCTTCTGAGTGCATGCGAAAAATCCAGACCAATTTGCGGTTTTGCCTGAATCTGGTTGATGCCTTCGATCTGGTATTCAACCGGATCTTCGACAGTAATTATTTTTACATCCGGCGTATTGAGTTGATTAAGCGCTGCGTAAAGTGTTGTCGTTTTACCCGAGCCGGTTGGACCGGTGACGAGCAAAATGCCATGCGGCTGTTCCAGCACTTTGACGAAATCACCGAGAAACTCGTCGGTGAATCCCAATGCCTTGAAATCGAGTATGACGGATTCGCGATCAAGCAAACGCATCACGACCGATTCGCCATGAGCGGTTGGCACACTGCTGACACGCAGATCCAGCTCCTTGCCCTGCACTCGCACCATGATGCGTCCATCTTGCGGCAGTCGGCGTTCGGCGATGTTCAATTTCGCCATGATCTTGATACGCGAAATAATCGCAGCAGTTAAGTTCGCCGGTGGCGATTCGGCATCGATCAAAACACCGTCGACGCGATTACGCACTTTCAAGCGATTTTCGTAAGGCTCTATATGAATATCAGAAGCTCTAATTTCAACCGCACGCTGGATGATCAAATTGACCAGACGAATAACGGGAGCTTCTGAAGCCAAATCACGCAGATGTTCTACATCGTCTTCATCGCCGGTGCTGGAATCATCGCCAATATTTTCTACGATGGTTCCCATCGCACTGCGGCCTTGCCCGTAATAGCGCTCGATCAAATCGGAAATTTCCGAACGCAGGCCGACCAGCACTTTTACGTTTTTGCCGGTCGCCAATGCCACCGCTTGAGCGGCATATTCATCTTGTGCATCGGCTACCAATAATTCGAGCACATCGTCTTTTTCGGCAATCGGACAAACCGAATGTTGCTTCATGAAGCGTACGGTAAGCGACAGGTTTTCCGGTGCAGACTCCGGACAGTCTTTCGAAAACACTAAAGGCAGATTAAACACTTCGCTGCTGGCTTCGGCCATGTCACGTTCCGACACCATGCCCAAACGCACCAATAAGCCAGACAATGTTCCGCCCGACTCTGTTTGCAAGCGCAAAGCTCGACTATGGTCGGCCTCTTTCAAGCGGCCTTTCGCTAGTAAAGCTTGGGCAATACGTTCGTCTGCAGAAGCTTCTGGGGTATCGTTCAGGGCCGCGTTCACAAATCTCTCCGAATCTTAAGGCCAAACTTTAGCAGAAATAGGATGTTGGCCGGGCCCCGGCTTGACATAAAAATTGCGATGAATACTGTTATGTCGGGCCGGGTCAACGCTTTATGTCGATTGCGGCATGGCTTGCGTCGGGCCGGGGCCCGACCTACGGCTTACCCTACCCACGCTCGTGCATTGCGGAACATCCGCAACCATGGCGATGCTTCTTGCCAATCAGCCGGATGCCAACTCATTTGTGCCGTGCGATGCACGCGTTCCGGATGCGGCATCAAGAGCGTGCTACGACCATCAGTGCTGGTAAGACCGGTAATGCCTTCAGGTGAGCCATTCGGATTCAGCGGATAGTCGGTCGCCATTACGCCGTTGCCATCGATAAAACGTAAAGCGATTTGTGCCTGCACGATGTGTTCAGGCGCGTCAAAAACGGCACGGCCTTCACCGTGTGAAACCACAATCGGAATTCTTGCCCCCTGCATGCCGGCAAAAAATAGCGAAGGCGATGCCTGCACTTCCACCAATGACAATCGTGCTTCAAATTGTTCGGAACGGTTACGCAGAAAGCGCGGCCAATGTTCTGCACCGGGGATCATGATTTTTAATTGCGCCAACATCTGGCAGCCATTGCAAACGCCTAAGCTAAAACTGTCATTGCGGGCAAAAAAATCGGCAAATTGCTGACGAATCGCAGGACGCTCAAGAATCGAAGTTGCCCAGCCACGACCAGCACCTAAAACGTCGCCGTAACTGAAACCACCGCAAGCTGCAAAGCCTTTGAATTGCTGAAGATTGATTCGACCCGAAATTAGATCCGACATATGTACGTCAACTGCCGTGAAGCCCGCTTTATCGAATGCCGCCGCCATTTCCATTTGTGAGTTCACGCCTTGCTCGCGCAGGATCGCGACACGCGGGCGCACACCGCGATTGATATAAGGCGCAGCAACATCTTCGTTCACATCGAAATAAAGTTGTGGCTGCAATCCGGGAGCTTCGAAATTGCGTGCAATTTCTTTTTCGCTATCGGCACTTTCCGGGTTGTCACGCAAGCGCTGCATCGCGTGCGCTACTTGCCACCAGGCGTCAAACGCTTCTTGCCATGACCACTCCACAACCGCTTCTCGTTCTTCACTGACACGAATCACCGGTTGCGAAACCGGTTTTCCGATAATTTGTGCACAGTGGGTCAATTCAAAACGATTGATCAGGTCAGCAAATGCCGCGCGGTCTTCACTCGCGACTTGTACAAGCGCGCCAAGTTCTTCGTTAAACAATACCTTGAAGGCATCTTCGCCCCAGGCATCGAGATGTAAATCCAGACCGAGATGGCTGGCGAATGCCATTTCGCAAAGCGCCGCAAAAGCGCCGCCATCGGAACGATCGTGATATGCCAGCAAGAGTTGGTCGGCACGTGCGGCCTGGATCAAATCAAAAAACGCATTCAGCAAATGTGCTTCATCGAGGTCCGGACAGGCACCCCCGAAGGTTTCATAACATTGCGCCAATACGCTGCCGCCGAGGCGCGATTTGCCGGCACCCAAACCAATCAACCATAAATCGGAATCGATATTCTTTTGCAGCTGCGGTGTGAGCTGTGTACGCACATCGTTAACGCGGGCAAACGCGGTGATGATTAGCGACACCGGCGAAACCGATTTCTGCTCAACGCCATCAGCCTGCCATTGCGCCTGCATCGACAGAGAATCTTTACCGACAGGAATACTGATGTCGAGTTCAGGACATAATTCCAAACCCACCGTTTTGACAGCTTCAAACAACAATGCATCTTCGCCCGGAAAGGAAGCGGCTGCCATCCAGTTTGCCGAGAGTTTCACTTCCGACAAACTCGCAACAGGCGCTGCTGCCAAATTGGTAATCGCTTCACCAACCGCCATCCGCGCTGCCGCTGCGGAATCAATCAAGGCCAAAGGAGTGCGTTCACCTATCGACATGGCTTCGCCGGCATGATCGAAAAAATCACTGAGGGTAATGGCACAATCGGCCACCGGCATTTGCCACGGACCAATCATTTGATCGCGCGCAGTCATGCCGCCGACACTGCGGTCGCCGATCGTGATGAGGAAGTTTTTTGATGCCACGGTTGGGTGCGACAACACTCGCAAACCGGCTTCGTGCAGAGAAATTTCCGAAGTGTCGAGCTTGGGCCAACGCGTCGTTATAGGTTGCTGGGTATCACGCAACATTTTCGGCGCATTGCCGAAAAGTACCGTCATCGGCATATCAACGGCTTTTTCGCCATTGGCCGATTGCAATGTAAGGTGCTCATTTTCGGTAGCGATGCCGACAACGGCATACGGACAACGTTCGCGCTGGCAGATGGTTTCAAACTCGGCTAGATCTTTCGGTGCAACCCCGATCACGTAACGCTCTTGCGATTCATTGCTCCACAATTGCATCGGTGATAGCGAAGGGTCGTCACTCGGAAGTTTATCGAGTTCGATGATGCCGCCGACATTGGAATCGTGAAGCAATTCCGGAATGGCATTCGACAAACCACCGGCACCGACATCGTGCACGCACAAAATCGGATTGTGTTCGCCAAGCGCCACGCAGCGGTCAATCACTTCCTGGCAACGACGTTCCATTTCGGGGTTGTCGCGTTGTACGGAAGCAAAATCCAGCGCTTCGGAAGATTGCCCTGCGGCAACGGAAGAGGCTGCACCACCACCCAAACCGATCAGCATCGCTGGACCACCAAGTACTATGACATGGTCATTCGGGCTCAATAATAATTTCTTGACCAGACTCGGTTCCACTGCGCCCAAACCACCGGCCAGCATGATCGGTTTGTCATAGGCACGAACCAAACCCGGCGTGGCGGTCGGCAATTCGAAACTGCGGAAATAACCGGTCAAATTCGGCCGACCGAATTCGTTATTGAATGCTGCACCGCCGATCGGGCCATCAAGCATGATTTCAAATGCCGAGGCCATTCTTGGATTTAACGAGCGGGGCTTTTCCCAGGGTTGCGGAAGTCCCGGAATACGCAAATGCGACACCGAAAATCCGGTCAAGCCAGCTTTGGGTTTGCCGCCGCGGCCGGTCGCACCTTCGTCACGAATTTCTCCACCGGCACCCGTACTCGCTCCGGGAAACGGCGAAATGGCGGTTGGATGGTTATGCGTTTCCACCTTGATACAAAAAGCGCTGTCATACGATGCACTACGCTGGTATTCGCCTGTATGTGAATCGGGGCGAAAACGCGTTGCAGAAAAACCCTGCACCACCGCAGCATTATCCTTATAGGCGCT
>JBDTTC010000359.1:0-3190 GCA_039930825.1 Arenimonas sp. | reverse complement strand
ATTGTTGATCCAGTTCATCATCGAGGTTTTCACGATGATCATCCAGGCCCGTCACCTCGTGTACTTTTTGATGCAAGCTGCCGCCGAGCGCCACATTCACTTCCTGGAATCCACGGCAAACGGCAAAGACCGGAATCTGCATCTCGATCGCGAGCGGAATAATCGGCAAACTGTTTTCATCACGATGCTGATCGTGCAAATTGCCTTCGTAACTGGGTTCACTGGAATAGTGATGCGGCTCGATATTCGAATAGGAGCCGGTGAGAAATATGCCGTCAACATTCTCCAAAATCTCCCGGAGCGGCAAGACTGGAGAAAGACTGGGCAATATTAAAGGTATGAGATTCGAACCCGAGACCAAGGCAGACAGGTATTTTTCGCCGGCCGAGTGGTAAGCGTGCTGGCCCATCACTTTTCGATCAGCTGGGACGATTACCAGTGGTCTTTGATGCATATTGCCTCCGCGTGAAGCTCTTGAACCATAACCGGACTGTTTTATTTTATCAACAGGCGATCGAAGTCCTGCCACTAAAAAATCAAGAGGAATGCTAATTTACGGGCCTTATATTGCATTGCCGCAAATAAAAATAGATATTTTCACGCTACTACCCAGGCAAACTGTTGAGTATTTTTTACAGGCAAAACATCCTCTGTTAGTATTCATTTTGGACCTACGACCGATGCCATACCTATGAATTCCTATCCTTTACCCGATGATGACGCCGCCGAGTTACAACAAATCGCGGGCTGCGAGATGGTGGACTTGCTGCTACCGGATATGAACGGCCTATTACGCGGTAAACGCATCACCCGCGATGCGCTCGAAAAAGTTTATGCCAATGGCGTCTGCTTACCGATGTCCTTGATTGCCACCGACATTACTGGCAATACCGTTGAAGAGACGGGCCTGGGCTATGACATTGGTGATGAAGACCGCATCTGCCGCCCGGTACCCGGAACCTTGAAAATTATTCCTTGGCAAAAAAAGCCGATGGCACAGGTATTACTTGGCATGGAAGACGGCCATGGCGCGATGTTCGAAGCCAATCCGCGTGAAGTATTGAAGCGCGTACTAGACCGATTCACTGCAAAAGGTCTTACTCCTGTTGTCGCAGTTGAACTTGAATTTTATTTGCTTGATAAAACCCTTCGTAAAGACGGTCGTCCAAAAACCTCGCTCAACCCTGCTACTGGCGAGCGCAACAAGACGACACAGGTTTATTACATGGAAGACCTTAATGACTACCAGGGGTTTACCGACGCCGTTACGGACGCCTGCCGAGCTCAACATATCCCGGCCGATACCGCCGTTGCCGAATATGCGCCCGGGCAATTCGAAATCAATTTGAAACATCGCAAGGATGCACTGCTCGCCTGCGATGATTCAATGATGCTCAAACGCGTGATCAAGGAAGTAGCGTCACAAAAAGATTTGCTCGCTAGCTTTATGGCCAAACCCTTTGTCGATCAAGCGGGCAGCGGTATGCATATCCATGTCAGCGTACTTGATAAAGATGGAAAAAATATTTTTGCCGGCACCCCCGAAAAACCGGCGGATTTGATGCGTTATGCCATCGGAGGCATGCAGCGTTCTTCTAAGGATTGCATGCTTATGTTCGCCCCGCACGCCAATAGCTATCGACGCTTCGTGTTGAATGCCTTCGTTCCACTGAATGATTGCTGGGGCTTCAACAATCGCACCGTCGCGATGCGAATCCCGCACAGTGACCCGGACAATATGCGTATTGAACACAGAATTTCCGGTGCCGATGCTAATCCTTATCTGGTCACGGCGGCCGTACTGGCTGGCATACTTTCCGGCATGGAAAATAAGTCCGACCCGGGACCTGCAATTGTCGGCAATGCTTATGAACAGACCGAACAACGTGCCTTGTTCTGGCGCGATACGATTGATGATTTCATCGCCAGCGATTTCATTACCAGTAACTTCGGTGAAAAGTTCCGCCATATTTTCGGCCAGCAAAAGCTGAAAGAAATGCGCACTTTCTATACACAAGTGACGACACTTGAATACGATTGGTATTTGCGCGCGGTTTAATAAATTAAAAATTTGCATGCAGCCTATAAAATTATATAGCTGTCCTTCCCGCCTACGCGGGAATGAGGAATAACTCGATAGGTACTCGATGTCCAAAAAATTGACTCACGTAAACTCTTGGTATGCCGCCAGCGTGCCGGAGTTTCCAGAGCAGCCGTCGCTAGAAGGCTTTGAAACAGCCGATGTGTGCATTCTTGGTGCAGGCATTACCGGGCTTTCGACCGCGATCGAATGTGCCGAAGCAGGCCTGAAAGTGATCGTGCTCGAATCACATCGTATCGGCTGGGGAGCTTCCGGCCGCAGTGGTGGCCAGGCGATTTTCGGCTTTGGCTGCGACCAACACAAAATAACCTCGATGATCGGCATTGACGACTCCCGCAAGCTGTTCGATTTTTCGCTTGAGGGACTACAGATCATTCATGAGCGCTGCAAAAAATATTCAATTCAGTGCGATTGGCGAGCTGGCCATGCGCACGTTGCTATCAAACTCCGACACATAATAGAGCTGAAAAACTGGCAATCGGATCTCGAAAAGAATTTTTCCTATAAAACGCAATGGTGGGAAAAACCGGAATTGTCCGAACAACTGGCATCTGAACGTTACATTGGTGGTTTATACGATTCTAAAAGCGGCCATCTGCATCCATTGAAATATGTGCAAGGCTTGGCACAGGCCGCCCTGTCACTGGGCGTAAAGATTTATGAAGGCTCCGAAGTATTATCCTTGCAACGAGGTGTGAAACCCGTTTTCAAAACACGAAGCGGTCAGGTGCAAGGCGATTATGCCGTACTCGCGGGCAACGCCTATGTGCACGGAATTGCACCGGAACTTGACAGCAAAATCATGCCGGTCGGAACTTACATTGGTGCAAGCGAGCCATTGGGTGAAGGCGCTGCTCGTGCATTGATAAAAAACGACATGGCCGTTGCCGATATCAATTGGGCTCTGGATTATTTTCGCTTGAGCTCCGATCACCGGATTTTGTTCGGAGGACGCGCCAGTTATTCCACATTGCCGCCACCGAATTTACGCGGTGTGATGACAAGTCGCTTGACTCGGGTTTTTCCGCAGCTGAAAAATCTTAAGTTCGACTATGTCTGGGGTGGTTATGTCGATATCAGTGTAAATCG
>JBDTTC010000358.1:0-2777 GCA_039930825.1 Arenimonas sp. | reverse complement strand
GCCTTCAGGCGCGATATATCCCGCTAGATCTATCGCGCCTGAAGGCGCTCCTACGGTTGATTATGGATTGTAGGTAGCCGACACTAAACGTGGTTCTTTGCCCAGCGTAATAATGTAAATCCGGCTGAATTCATCCTCGCCTATCGGCGCAATGTCTTTGCCTGTGGTGTACTTGACGATTTCAGGCACGGTGTTGCTATGGCCGACAATTAAAACCGTTTCACCTTTGTGGTCTTTCTGAATTTTTTTGATCAAATCAGTGACATAGGTTTTGTCATTCTGTTTATTGACCTCAAGCGCCTCCACTTCCAGACCGCTTTTGGTAGCAGAAGGCGTTCCCGTCAGGCGAGTGCGCTTATATTGCGTGCTGTAAACCGCTTTCAGATCCGAGTCTTTCAGTACCTCGGCAAGCGCGTTGGCTCTGGCATTACCCTGCTCACTCAGGCTTGGATCTTTAGGATCATCGGTCGCTTTCTCGGCATGGCGCACGACAATAATCATGGTGTCTGCTGCCATCAAGATCGGGCTGGCCAGCATTGAAAGAAACAAAATACATGCTGTCGAAAATTTCACTTTCGAAAATTTTACTTTCATTCCAATTTCTCCCTTTCAATTCTTGGCGGTAATTTGTCGCCAGCTTTCCAGTGACTATCTTCCAGCTCTTGCATCAGCTGTTCGACTTCAGCACGTCCCTTGGTCGAATGAATCGGTAGCGCCAAAATATCGTCTGTCTGAGCCCAACTCAGGATGGTACGTACTGCTTCTACTTCATCGAGCTGTATGGCGACTCGATCCGATGAAACACCGTATTCATCCAGTGCTGTTTGCAAAATTCCGGCCACTTCGCCGGCTTCACGTCCCCGAATAAAGCCATCGATATCTTTTAATACAACAAAATCAGGATTGAATTCTGCGGCTACTTTTGCCAGCTCTCGAATATCTTTATCTTCGCGATTACCCGCTTGCCCCAGCAGTATTGCCAAGCGTCCGTTGGATTGAAGCGATTTGGCAATGGATAAAAAACCATGCAAGCCCTCCGGATTGTGCGCGTAATCGCTTAATACATTGATGCCGCCGAGATGCCAGCGCTGTAAACGACCAGAATTGTCACTATTGTTTTTGCCGAAGCACAGCAATGTAGTTTTTATGGCCGATACATCCACATTCAAACTAGACGCGATACAGGCGGCAGCGGCAAGATTCCCGATATTGTATTGGGCGCTGCCGCCCAAGCTCAGTGGCATATCGACCACATTACCCAGATCAACATCATTTAAATAAAGATGACCGCGCGATAAAAAACAGACTATACCGCCTGCAGCTTTTAGTCGTGCAATATGCGGATTATTTTCCCGCACCGAAAAATACGCATGGCGGCAATCGAAGCGACCGGCTTTTTGCATCAAGACTTCATCGTCTGCATTCAGCACGAGAACGCCATCGGTAGTTAGTGCTCGCGCAACCGTCAACTTAACATCGGCCAAGCCAGACAAATCATGAATACCATATTCGCCAAAATGATCGGCACTGATATTGGTCACTGCAGCAACATTTGCTTTTTGCACTGCAAGGCCGCGTCTAAGAATGCCGCCACGTGCCGTTTCAAGAATGCCGGCCTGCACTTTTTGATTTCGTAGAATGGACCTAGCACCCATCGGGCCAGAGTAATCGCCTTCTTCATAACAAACTCCATCTAGAAACAAACCATCAGTACAATTATGGCCAGTGTGCCAACCTTGTTCGCGACACATCGCTGCGACAAGGCGCGTGGTCGTCGTCTTGCCATTGGAACCGGTGATCAAGACGGTCGGAATAGTTCCGGATTTTCCCCAGTCAATCGTATCGGCATCTGGCAATGCATCCATCATCCAGGTTTGACTGACCTGCCCTTCACCGATGGAGAAAAATTCGTCATCAAAATACGTTGGCATATTTTTTTCATCTGCGGCTTTTATCAAAGCGATCAGACGGACATTGGCTTCCGATACCGCCATTTTTTTGAGCGTGCTAAGCGCCGAAACATCATCAAGCAAACTTGGCGATGCCGGAGAATATATTTCTTGCGTAACGCCAGCTGTTTTCAACCACGACCATTCATTAACTTCGGTAGCGGCATATAGCTGATCTACTGGCGCCGAAAATACGAGACTGGCACCGGTTTGATGCCTGCGAATTACAAACTTGGGGTGCTCCCAACTCAACGCGTCGAATGCCTGCAAGACCTGTCTTTGCCAGACCATCAATGTAGCTTCATTTGGAACAGTGCCGCCTAAGGTTTCCAGTGCCGCCCCGCAGTCTTGCAAATATAAATTCGGCCCGGTCAAGCGACGAGAATCCTCGAAGCCTTGCTCAGACTTTTCATGTTCACTTGCTGATGACATGAATTAGTCGTCAGACTCGCGCGAGATGAAAATGCCGCGCTCATCGCGCGAAATGCCTTCCATCATCGCAAACGAATTATCTTCGGTGACTCTTTCTGATACCGGTGCTGATGGAACAACAACGCGCTCAGGGGCAGCACCTTCGGGACGGAACTTGATGATCTGCTTCCACGAACGCACCAAGGCGTCGGCGAAGATCAACATCAGGTCACCCGGCTGACCCATGCGCAAGGCAGCATCAATGGCTTCCTGTTCGTCAGGAATAATTGAAATCGCAGAATCCGGCACACCCTTGTCTTTCAAGGCTCGCGCCTGAATGCGCGGCACTTCATCGCCATCACGACCGCGCAGGCCATCATCGCGACGACAGATGTAATGATCGAAACGTCCGGCGAC
>JBDTTC010000357.1:0-4272 GCA_039930825.1 Arenimonas sp. | reverse complement strand
AAAGTTGGCGTGTTCGACATTCGGTTTATGCGCTTTGCCGAGGTCTTTCAATGAACCTAGCACTTCGTCGGCAACGTCTTCCGACACACGCATGGTCGCGCTTTGGGATAGATCGAGCAAAACGGCTGCGAGGCTTTTATCTTTAGCATCAAGAGAGACGCCGCCGACCAGGTCAGCGGCGTTTTCTTTATCAGCCAACCAGCGTGCGGCTTGCGAGGATGCACCTTTTAACGACAACACAAACACTGATGAACCGTTGGCCTGACCATTCAATGCGGCATCGGCATGAATGGAAATAAATAAGTCCGCCTGCGCCTTGCGTGCACGCATGTAGCGGTCCTGCAGGACAACGAAGGTATCGTCGTCACGCACTAAAAATGCTTTCATGCCGGGCTCGGCATTGATTTGTCTTGCCAATTCACGCGCAGTTGCCAAGGTGACGTTTTTTTCTTTCACGCCGCTTGGCCCGCTCGCACCCGGGTCTTTACCGCCGTGACCGGCATCAATGGCAATAATCAATTCGCGATGGCTATTGCCCAAAACACTTTGAACCGTTTTGGTCGCTGGAAAACGGGCAGAAGATTTATTTTCTACTTTGATACCAGCCTGTTCTATTTCTTTGGTTTCGATAACAGCAGGCTTTACTTCGACCTTGGGTTCCAAAGTGAGCACGTCTTTCATCGCCGCCTTTATATCGGCGACTTTACTTTCGGAAGGCTTGACCTGTGTTGTATTTGGATTTGCAGCAATATTCTGGGCCGGCTTGGCATTGGGGCTGATCAACTCGATCACCAGGCGTGTACTCGAGCCCGAACCCTCGACATGAGATTTGGTTTGTACGCTTTGACTTAAATCGAAAACAACCCGCAAAGTGCCCGGTGCAGGCTGACCCGTACGCACTCTACTGACGACGCCATTGGCACCCGGCAATTTAAAGTTCCCGGAAGCAGCGGTTGACGGCAGATCAAGCACCAAACGTTCTGGATTACTCAGAGTAAAGACTTTGTAGCTGGCTTTTTCGCTCAGACTGATTTCGGCCTGGGTTTGGCCATCCATCGCAAGCAATTTAAGGTCTTGTAGCTGAGCGGCGCCTGCAAAGGCCGGTGCGAGCATAAGCAGCAGGCCGGTTTTGCAGAGATTTCTCGATTTGGAAATAGTGCGCATTGCGGGATTGAACCACCGCACCAGGCAATTTGCAATAGTTTTCCCTTAAAAATCCGATAGATGGGCACTATTCTTAGTAAATCTTTAAGAAGAGGCTCTGAAACCCGCCATTTTACTGACTCGTGCCAGCCAAGCCGCTCCTGTTTGGGTCTCGGAGCGCAAGTTACTAACTCGGCCATCGCCATGTGGTTCAAGCTCGATCAGCAAATCCGCCTTTGGCAATGAACCCTGCCCCCGTTCGGGCCATTCCACCAGCCAAAGCACGGTATTTTCGGCCACCTCGTCCAAACCCAGAAAGTCGAGCTCGCCAGCGGCGGCAATGCGATACAAATCCAGGTGCGCCGCCTCGCCTTTGGCCAGGGGATAACGCTCGATCAAGGTATAGGTCGGGCTTTTGATCGGTCCGGTAACGCCAAGCTCGCGCAAAAGAGCGCGCGCCAAAGTCGATTTACCGGCACCAATATCGCCATGCAAATAGATGACACCAAGACTCGGCTTTGCCTGGGCCAAGAGCTGGCCCAGGCTTTCAGTCGCTTCAGGATCGTCCAGGATTATTTTCATTCCGGATTGGCCAATCTACGGAGGTGTGGAAATAGATCCGATGGCAACAAGCCGCGCTCTCCGCCAATTTTAGCCGCAGCATCTCCCGCTGCACCATGCAGTAAAGCCCCCAGACTGGCGGCTTCGAACAAGGAAAGATTTTGTGCGTATAAAGCGGCAATCACGCCCGTCAAAATATCGCCCATACCACCGGTCGCCATGCCCGGATTTCCAGCATCGATAACCCGCGTAATTTCTCCGGGTCCTCCAACCAAGGTACCGGCGCCTTTCAACACCACAACACATTGGTACTTCTTCACCAGTGCATCCATTGCATCAAAGCGATTGTCCTGGATTTCCTGATTGCTCAAGCCCAGTAATCGTGCAGCTTCACCCGGATGTGGGGTAAGAATGGCTTGCGGCAAGGGTTGCGGGTTTTCTGCCAGCAGGTTCAAAGCATCTGCATCAAGAATAAGTGCCTTGTTGGATGCAATCGCGCAATCGAACAAAGTATGACCCCATTCGTTTTGTCCCAGACCGGGGCCTACTGCCAACACATCGGCTTTTGCAATCAATGGCAACAAGGCATCGGCATTTTCCACCGCATGCGTCATGGCCTCGGGTCTTGCCGCAACCAAGGCGGACACACCCTCGGTTCGAGTTGCCACACTGGCAAGACCGGCACCGACGCGCAATGCAGCTTCCGCACATAAACGAACCGCGCCGCCCATGCCCACTTCCCCACCGACACAAAGTACATGTCCGTATTCGCCTTTATGCGAATTGGCGTGGCGAGGTGCAAGTCCCACTGCCAAATATGCGGGCTTCAATAAAATCGCAGCAGCTGAAAAACCACCGCAGACACTGTCCGGAAGATCCAGACTATCGTGCTGCACCTTGCCGCAATAATCGCGTGCGGCGCCGGTATAGAGCCCGCGCTTGGCAGAAATGAAACTCAAGGTGCGAGTGGCACGGATGCAAATGCCGGCTGCATTTCCCGCATCGGCATTGATTCCAGAAGGAACATCCAGTGCCAGTACCGGCAATCTCGTCGCATTGATTCGCTCAATGAATGCCTGGGCTGCGCCTTCGGGCTGTCTTGATAAACCGATGCCGTACAAGGCATCCACCCATAATTCGACATTCGGTAATTGACCATCAAAAACTTCAGCACGTTCACCCAGTGCCCGCCAGTCGGCGTAGGCACGACCGGCATCAGCAGTGCGCGGTGCGCCGCCAGGCAACATGATCACTTTGACTTTGATTCCGACTTTTTGAAGAAGGCGGGCTAGCACGTAACCATCGCCACCGTTATTGCCCAATCCACAGGCAATGCCGACTGTAGTGAGCCTGGGCCATTTTTTGTGGATTAAAATCATCGCAGCAGTGCTGGCGCGAGTCATTAATTCGTAGCCGGAAACGCCGTAGTCGCGCATGGCCAGACGGTCCATTTCGCGCACTTGTTCGGTACGATACAAAGGAAGCGGATAATTCATCCTTCAATTCTAACCTTATAAATCTATACTTGGCCGATGTCAGATTATCAGCAGCTAGCAAACGATATTCGCCAATGGGGCCGCGAGCTGGGCTTCGCCGACTTGGGAATTAGCGGCGTGCAACTCGGTGATGACGAACAACATCTCGATACCTGGGTCGCTGAAAACAATCACGGTGAAATGCACTATATGGCGGCGCATGGCAGCAAGCGCGCACGCCCTGCCGAACTGATTCCAGGTACGCTTAGAGTAATTTCAGTTCGAATGGATTACGGCACCGGTGACGATGCTGGAGCATGGCAAACCTTGCATGAACCGACACAAGCCTATGTTGCGCGTTACGCACTGGGTCGCGATTACCACAAGGTTATGCGCGCACGCTTGCAAAAACTGAGCGATCGAATCCAGGCTGAAATTTCACCTCTGGGTTATCGGGTTTTCGTGGATTCGGCTCCGGTGCTTGAACGTGCGCTTTCCCGCAATGCAGGTTTGGGCTGGATCGGAAAAAATACCTGCCTGATTGATAAAAATTCCGGCAGCTGGTTTTTTCTCGGCGAAATTTTTGTCGATCTTCCGCTACCGGTAGATATCCCGGCCGAAGCCCACTGCGGCACCTGCACACGTTGCATTGATATTTGTCCGACCCAAGCAATCATCGCGCCAAACAAACTGGATGCAAGACGCTGCATCAGTTATCTGACCATCGAATTGAAAGGATCGATACCGGAAGAATTCCGCAAGCCGATTGGCAACCGAATTTTTGGTTGCGATGATTGCCAATTGATTTGCCCATGGAATAAATTTTCAAAAAAATATGACGAGCCGGATTTTCGCGTTCGCAATAATCTTGATAACGCCACCCTGCTGGATTTATTTGCCTGGACCGAGGTGGAGTTTTTATCGCGCACCGAAGGCTCGGCGATTCGCCGCACAGGCTATGAGGGCTGGCTACGTAATATTGCGGTAGCACTCGGCAACGCACCTGCATCGCCGGAAATTATTTCCGCATTGCATGCGCGCGCCGAATACGAATCGGAAATTGTACGTGAGCATGTCTCATGGGCACTCAAAG
>JBDTTC010000356.1:0-2521 GCA_039930825.1 Arenimonas sp. | reverse complement strand
GTGGTTTACATTACTTTGGTGCTGACTTTCGGCTTCCTGTTCGTGCATCTGACTTTCGACGGACTGATCAAGCGTTTTGGTGGCCGTTGGGGAGTAAGCGATCGCGGTGATGTAGCCGGCTTGCCGTTGGCAATGGCATTGCTCACGATATTCATGACGGTGATGACGCCGGTGAATAACAGTATCGTGCGCCAGTCAGAGGCAGAGGCTGATGCGTTCGGTCTTGCGGTTGCAGGCGAGCCGCATGGCTTTGCGACTGCTGCCATGCGTTTGTCAACCTATCGGAAGATTCGGCCAGGCAATCTTGAAGAGATCATGTTTTATGACCACCCGAGTGGTTATGCCCGCGTGCATCGTTCGATGACGTGGCTAAAAGAAAATCAGCAGGATTCGAGAGTCATAAAAGCGATGCAGAAAAATAAATAAGGCCGTCCGCTCACGTGAAAAGGGCAATAGGCTAATTCCCTGCAGCTGAATTCCGATGTTTCTGTCTTGACACGCTAATGAAACGGGCATAGTTTTGAGAAATTGAGGAATAAAGATTTTTGTTTTTTTGGATTCCACCGTCATTCATCAAAACAGTTTCGGAACAATGCACAGCCAGTAATTTAAGAGATGTTTGGAATCGGATCAAAAGCACATGGGAGAGAAAAATGCGCAACTTGTTGATACTTTGTAGTTTTGTTTGTCTGTCAATTTCCGCTGTTGCTGCCGAGCCTGGGGCCGCGGATCCTGCTGCCGCGTCATCCATCAATGGCAAGCCCCAAAAGTTGATTACTTTTGAAGAGCTGAAGCAGGCATCCAAAGGCGGCACCCGCGTTGATCTACACAGTTCGAAGCTGCTTGAGCAAATAGCGCATATAGATTCGGAAATAGAAAATGGGATTATCTACAGTGAATTGTCTGGCTCCGATCTTGAGCATGTTCAAAAGTCGCTTAAATCATTTTCGGAGTTTGGCCAGACAAAGTTAAACGCGGTTTCGGATGTAGCCATTACCCCGCAGCTTTTGCAGCAGCAAAAAAAAATTAACTCGATACTAGATCGAGCCCAAAAAGATAGTGTATTGAAGTGCTTCACGGAAAGAACCACCGGCACGCATCTCGTCAATATGAAGTGCAGAACCGTTGCCCAGGTCAGGAGGATCCGTGAAAAGTCCCAAGATAATTTCCTGAGACGCAATGAAGGCAAGCTTGATGCCGCTCGTTCGGGCGGTGGTGGTCGAGCGACGCTGGCTGTGGAGTAATGCACTCCGACTAAATGTAATGCGTACGCTTTCTATCATTGAAAATATGCGAAGTAACCAGTCAGACTAATCCCGGAAATTATCGAATTGCAGCGGCAATTCGATATCGGATTTTTTCAATAAGGCCATCACGTCCTGCAAGTCATCGCGTTTTTTTGCAGATACGCGTAGTTTTTCACCATTGATTTGGGCTTCGACTTTCAGCTTCGCATCCTTGATGATGCCGACGATTTTCTTCGCCATTTTTTGTTCGATTCCCTGCTTGATGGTCACTTTCTGGCGGGCTTCGGCTAAATTGATTTCCGGATCGCCGACTTCCATGCAGCGTATGTCGATACCGCGTGCGATTAATCTTGCCCGTAAAATGTCCAGCATTTGTTTTAACTGGAAATCACTTGGGGCACGCTGGGTGATTACGAAACCATCGACATCAAATTTCGCATCGCTGCCCTTGAAGTCAAAGCGGGTACCAAGTTCCCGATTTGCGGTGTCCAGCGCGTTGGTAAATTCGTGTTGGTCGATTTCGGAAACAATATCGAAAGAGGGCATGCGGAAACTCCTGGAATTTTTCGTATTTTAAGCGATGAATTCCGTGCCGTCAGCTAAATAGGGCTTGCTGAGGTCGAATCTGGCTGCTGTCGATGAAATTTGCCAAGCCAATACCGACTAATCTATAGCGTGTTTCTGCAGGCAGATTGATCCGCTCACACAGCTGTATGGCCGTAGTCTGGAAATCCTCCAGATTGTCGGTAGGCGTGTCGGGAGTGTAGCTACGTGTCAGGGTTTGAAAGTCGGCAGTCTTCAACTTCAGTACCACCGTGCGGGCCGACCGTCGTTCTTCGCGCAAATAGGCGGCCCATGTTTTTTCGGTAAGCCGTAATAGATGCGGCGCAATATCGGCCAGCAATAGATCATCCTGGAAAGTATCTTCGCTCGAAATTTGTTGGGTAGGGCGTTCGGCAACCACGGCGTTGTTATCGATGCCCATGGAAAGCTCATGCAAACGCAGACCCCAGCGGCCAAGGCGGAGCTCCAGATTTTGCACCGTATGCAGCCGGATATCGCCAACGGTTTTAATTTCCAGCCCGGCCAGTTTGGCTTCCATTACCTTGCCTACGCCTGGCAATCTGCCTACCGGCAATGGGGTGAGGAAATCAAATGCAGCTGTGGGCTTGATTACGTATTGTCCGTTTGGTTTGTTCCAGTCGGAGGCAATTTTCGCCAGAAATTTATTTGGCGCGATTCCGGCGGATGCAGTAAGCCGGGTTTCCTCAAAA
>JBDTTC010000355.1:0-5777 GCA_039930825.1 Arenimonas sp. | reverse complement strand
TGCAACGATTACTCAAGTGTCGATGACTGTCGCACTTGGTGGTTGAATTCACCCATATGCGGCCTGCGAAAAGAACCAATACATGCTCAATGTTGCTTTTTACTAGAAGCGAATATGATCTGGTGACTAAGAACGGTTTCGTCTTTTGGCGGAAGGTGCTCGGTGCCACCACTTGCTACGGCAATTCTTGGTGCTGGTGAACCTGGTGCAAAGGTTACTTTTAATTTGCAGTTACCGCTGCGATACGAGACTGTACCCCCAAGCAGATTATTTCCATATGGACTATAAGAATTTTTCTCTCCGAGAACTGCCGCGACTTGCGTCTCAAGCTCCAGCCGAGGCATTCCTGTTTTGATTGCCATGCGACTGAACGGGCACGCAGCCTGAGCCGACAATGCCATGAGTGTAAAAAGTAGTACGGCAACACTCACAGCTACGGTTTTGATGTTCATATGCCTAACAACCAAAATAAGGGACCGCCGCGCCGGATTTAAAACTTGAATGTTGGATTTTCACGGAGGTCCCCTTGATTGCGTAGTTATGTTACACGCGAAGTAAGTGAATCATTTGATCTCAACAATACCTGATTGACCATTGCCTTTGCTATGCCTTACGAGCCAAAGAAAATTAATTATGTTCTTTTTGGGAGATTTACCCTTTAGCTCAGGCACGTTAAACGTGAAAGTATGGCGCTCAGTATGCCCTGATTTTAGAACAACGTCGGGCCCCGGATAAGGGCTTGCACAATACTGCGGTACGACGAATCCGCGGCCCTCAATTATTACTACAAAGTAGAATGGAGTGTCGCAACCGTTCCACGGCAATAGAGGAGAAGGAACGGTGACATTTGATTTGCCACTAGGTGAGATCGCGACATTAATTTTGAGATGCTCGCCTACTAGCGGCGCTGCTTGAGTGACGGTGACTTTTAAGTTCTTTGGAAAGTCACCGTACATCTTGATACTTAAGTCAGATTGTGAAAGACAAGGTGAAACTAAAAATAAAAAAAGAAGTAGAGTTTTAGTCGCGAGAGCCTTCATTTTTATAATCACTCCTGCGCCATTAATGCTTTGTAACATAACAACCAAAATAAGGGACCGCCGCAGCGGATGTGTCGCTTGAATGTTGGATTTTCACGGCGGTCCCCTTGATTGCGTAGTTAGACGGCGGCATTAGGGTTTTGGCAGCCCGAATACCGAGAATGTCTCTGTTATGTGTGGTCGGCCAGCAGAATCTCTAATTTGTAATCGTATCAAACTGCCGGGCTCGAGTGCAGGTGAATACTTAGGCCAGGCTGGGTAGTACACGCATATTTAAGAGATTTGTTGCGGATTGATAGTCCTAAAGATCTCCGGGAACGTATAGCTCCCAACAGAAAGTACAAATGGGGACCAGTCATTCTGATTCTTTGCCTTTATTTCATAAGTGTAATTGGGGCTTGAAACCATATTACTTTTTAGATCGTCGACTGCAAATGAAATCGGTTTAGCACTTTTGTTGTGCACCGATAACATGACGCATTGCTCTGGTCGGCCATAATATTTGTATTTCTTGAGACCTGCAGCCTGAATGCTTAGCTGAGGTTCTGAGATTGGTTTGGCTGACATCTGATGAGTAACCGATGCCGTTAATAGCGCCAATAATAATAAGAGCTGTTTCATAGCCGTCTAACAACCAAAATAAGGGACCGACGCGCCGGATAAAGATTTGAATGTAATGTTCATACGGAGGTCCCCTTGATTGATTAGTTAGACCGCGGCTACGGTGATCTTTAGCCCTAAAGCATGAGCGACTTTGGAAACAGTAGCAAAGCTCGGATTGCCTTGACCGGAAAGCGCCTTGTAGAGTCCCATGCGAGTCATGCCAGTTTTTTCAGCTAATTGCGTCATGTTGCGAGCACGGGCAACATCTCCCAAAGCGGCCACAAGCAATGCAGGATCATCTTCCTCAGCGCACGCGGTTAGGTAAGCCGCAATATCTGCTTCTGATTCCAGATAGTCAGCTGTATCGTAGCGGCTGAATTCTTCTTTAGCTTTTACTTTGCTCATTTAAGATTCTCCCAATGCTTCAAGATGCGGAGTGCAGCTTTAATATCTTCATCTTGTGTTGATTTGTCGCCACCGCAAAGTAACAGCACCAATGTTTGATTGCGGTTGCTGTAATAAACCCGATATCCAGGGCCATAATCGATCTTTAGTTCATTAATTCCATTCTTGAGCGAACGATACTGGCCTGGATTATCTAGAGATAATCGGCGGATACGAACTTCAATGCGTGCTTTTGCTTGCCTATCGCGAAGGCTTCTAAGCCAAGTGTCAAATGTGTCGCTTTTGATGATCTCAAGCATGACGTGATAGTAAACCATGGTTTACTATGTGTCAACTATGGTTATCTTGCTTTAGCGGTCTAACAACCAAAATAAGGTGCCGACGCACCGGATGTGAAGCTCGAATGTTGGATTTTCACGGAGGTCACCTTGATTGCGTAGTTAGAACATAGCCCGATAGCTTTGCCAAAGAAAGGTGATGACCGGCGCGCCAACTTTCATTGGTTGAAAGCATAACTCAGGTCGTGCCTGTGCCGCGACTGCTTGGCGAAGTTTGCGGCCATAAAGAAGCTGAAGAAACGCCGGAAGCCAAGGCCGCCGATAAGTTGACCCGTTGCTGATTGAAGCAAACCCAAAACGCCGGATGACAAACCGGCACAGGCAGCGAGAACTTGATTGCCGTAAATGCTGGGAAAAATAAAAATCGAAAAGCGAACGGGAACTTTGAGATGCCTGACTAAAAAGCTCTAACCCGTCTAACGCCTGAGGTAAGGGACCGACGCGCCGGACAATGATTTCAACGCAATGTTCATACGGAGGTCCCCTTGACCGATTAGTTAGACTACTGCGGGAGAGTCAATTCGGAGCAAACAAGTTTGCGGCTCGTAAGCTTCTTACCCGAAAGCATACCTCAGATGATGCTACTGCTGCGACTGCTATTCGAAGTTTGCGGTCAAGGTGAAGTGGCGAAGGGCCAGAACTCCAACCGATACGCCAACCCGCTAATTACGGACGGACGCTTTTTACACTGGAAAACAAATCGACACGGGCAATGAAGACCAACAGCTTTTTAAACCAGGAAACATAAAAGACTAACAGCGACCACTATCTTTGCCTTTTGCTGGCTTTAAAAGCTCTAACCCGTCTAACGCCTGAGGTAAGGGACCGACGCGCCGGACAATGATTTCAACGCAATGTTCATACGGAGGTCCCCTTGACCGATTAGTTAGACTACTGCGGGAGAGTCAATTCGGAGCAAACAAGTTTGCGGCTCGTAAGCTTCTTACCCGAAAGCATACCTCAGATGATGCTACTGCTGCGACTGCTATTCGAAGTTTGCGGTCAAGGTGAAGTGGCGAAAGGCCAGAACTCAAGGCCGCTGATACGCCAACCCGCTACTTACGGATGGAAGCTTTTTACACTGGAAGATAAATCGAAACGGGCAGTGAAGACCAAACGCTTTTAAACCAGGAAAAGACCACTATCTTTGCCTTTTGCTGCCTTTAAAAGCTCTAACCCGTCTAACGCCTGAGGTAAGGGACCGCCGCAGCGGATGGTTCATTTGAATGCAGCATTTTCACGGCGGTCCCCTTGACCGATTAGTTAGGCCACATGCACGTCAATTATGATGCGGCAACTATGATAACGCTGAAGATGACAGCCAATGTACCGCCAAACCAAAGATATGCAAATAAGGTTGGCCCCATAAGCATACTACGTAGCTCAGAAAGAGTTTGTGTCATTTCTGATCGTTCGCCAAGTGTGGCTCGAAGACGATGAAACCGAAATGTAAAAAACACCGATATTGAGAGTGCAAAAAGTATCATAGCTATGTCAGGCGCATGCCAGCCGGACTTTGTAACAGCAGGCCACACAATAAGTGCAACAATCAGCCATATCGCAACGATAATTGCGATAAATCTTTTCCACGATAAATTAAGTTCTGGATTCATGGGGCCTAACGCCTGAGGTAAGGGACCGCCGCAGCGGATGGTTCATTTGAATGCAGTATTTTCACGGCGGTCCCCTTGACCGATTAGTTAGGTGCGTCGCGCTTAATACTACCAGACCACTCTTCACCAACATCTAGAGCTTTGTATAACCTGACAGCGAATTTTTTACCATCAGTACGATAGAGAATTGGCCACTGTACCCAAGACCCATATTGCAACTGCGACGAATAGAGGTCATGGCGTGGCGTCCAACCACTTAGCTCGCTCGGACAGCTATTTTGTCTAACGCAGCGATCTTGGACCGCTATGGTTGTTTGCATTGCAAAATCGCGTGCTGGTATTAGCGAAAGATTAGTATGCAAAATTGCCAAAGCGCAAATGGTTACTGCAATGGAAGGACGATACAAATTTTTGTATGGTCGGTCTGGATGACAAAGTAGGTAAAAAATGCGAATGAATGACACTAGGCCAATAACAAAAAACAGCACGCCGGCTAAATACAAAGTTGGGCCGTGTCGTGTAGAGGCGGGCCAGAGCAGCAATAGTGGCGGCAATATCTGAAACAAGATATTGGACTGCTGTTTACTTATCACGATCGCACCTAACAACCAAAATAAGGGACCGCCGCAGCGGATGTGTCGCTTGAATGTTGGATTTTCACGGCGGTCCCCTTGATTGCGTAGTTAGGCTTTTGCTCGGATTGCAAAAACAATGTTGTCTGGGTAATCAAATTTGCCAACTTCATGCTTTTGTAAGTCTACCAGCCCCGCCAATTCCTGTGGCGGCTCGACACCCCATTGAGCGCCCTCAAATTGATAAGGAAACGGACTGCCATTTGGGTTCTGAGAATGAATATATATGGCATTGTCTGTTGTACTTTCACAGAGCGTTGCCCAACATTGCACAGACGAGCCGCGAGATTGCAACAAAGTTTCTGCGTGATTGAGTAACCTATATGTTTGTCTAGCAGCCGCGATTCTGTCCGCCGGCGACTTATTGCCTTTAGCTTTCCAATCCGGATGCGTGTGCCAATAGTCGAACCAACTTGTGAGATCTAGGCGGGAAAAATATTCAATTGACTTCCGTTCCTCGCGGTGCCAGAAATTTTCCATTCGCTTTTGATACCTACGATCCATTTTATAGAGCCTAACAACCAAAATAAGGGACCGCCGCAGCGGATGTGTCGCTTGAATGTTGGATTTTCACGGCGGTCCCCTTGATTGCGTAGTTAGGCATTTTTGTAGTCGACTGTCTTAGAAGCTAACAGCTGACAAAGGTCGTCAACTGTACCAAAAGCGATTGCCTTGTCGGGCCACCATGCATAATTACTAGGACCGTAAAACACTATAAACCCATCGGACATACGCCTGACTTGTGTGAAATAACTCCAGGCCAGTGTACTGTTGCTTTTACTAGTTACAAAAGAAACTCCGTCATCTGCGAAAGTAATTTCTGCAGTTAAACCATATTCGGGACTCTTTTTGTAGCGCCGAGCATAAAACCAATAATCAATTTGCGGACCCAAAAATACAAGGATGACAGCAACTACCGGAACTAAAGTAGTCCATTTGTAAGGACTTTGCAGACAAATGGCTAGCAGTGCAAGCATAGTTAATATGCAAAAAGACTTAATAGCGATGCGCAGGTATTTTTTTGCACCTAGCCTTCTGTGATGTTTTACAGAATCAATTAAATGCACTTCATTGCAAATGAACTTATAGGTAATCATTAATTGCCTAACGCCTGAGGTAAGGGACCGACGCGCCGGACAATGATTT
>JBDTTC010000354.1:0-7379 GCA_039930825.1 Arenimonas sp. | reverse complement strand
TTAGGCGATCGGAAATTTGTTTTAGTACTTCGTCGGTGAGCGCAAGTCCAACTTCTTCAACTCGGTTTTCATAATTGTCGGGTTCAATCAACAGCAGCGCCTGGTTGGTTTTGCCCGTGACTGCCGCGGCTACTACAGCCTCGGTTTCGGTGATAAAGAACTGCCGGTTGTACAAGTTAGTCGTCGGGTCACGTTGACGCAGGTTGTCGAGCTCTTTCGCCATGTCCGCGTCAACAGTTTGCTGGCGGAACACAATTTGCAGGCAGGATTCACCTTCATAGGTCGCAGGCGAGAACTCCATCACGGCGTCAAACTCGCTACCGTCACTGCGTACGGCGCCGCACTCTAGATTTTTCGGCGGGGCTTCGCCCTTGCTGATGTTTTTGAGTACTTGCTTGAATTGGTCGGCGTGTTTTGAATCGATCAGATCCAGAACCGAAAGACCTTCAATTTCTTCGAATTCTTCGAAGCCAAACATTTCGAGGTAGGCTTCATTGGCGCGAATATGCATACCTTCGTGAATGTAGGCGATAGGATCGCGCGAAGATGAAATCAAGGTGTCGCAGCGGCGTTCGGTTTCGCGAAGCGCGGCTTCAAGGTGGCGCAGGCTGCGGCGGCTCAAAAGCGACTGGAATTCGTTACGAACCACGAACTGCACGTGTTCGGCTTTCGTACGCAGGGCAATATCGCGTGCACCGGCAGTAATGGCTGCAATTACGTTGCTTTCATCCAGTACCGAAATGGAGGCGAGCACCGGAGTGTCTTTGCCGGTAGCAGTGACAGCGGCGATCACTTTATTGAAGGCAATATACTTGGCATCAAACGCGGCTAAGACCAAATCGATACTTTGGCTGCTTAACAGGGTCTGCAAATTTTCTTCGGATTCTGGTCGCTGCGGTCGAATAGCCATGCCGCCATTACGCAGCATGCTAATGAGATGTTCGGCATCTTCAAGTTGATCTTCAACCAGCAACAACCGGATGACGGCGTCCTGCTTTGCCATCCAAAGACTCCTTAACCTGCTATAGGCTTACACACGGGGACGATAAAGATACCAGAATTAACCTGAAGATGACCATCACAAGGGCGTTTTACTGGCTTCGCCGGCTATTTCCCTTACTAGTTTCGGCACCAAATAGCCGGGCAGGGCCTGCATCATGCTCTGGTGAATGTTGAGTGCTTGCTGGTCATCAATTTGGAAATGTGCCGCGCCTTGAACTTTATCGAGTTGGTGCAAGTAGTAGGGCAATACCCCAATCTCGAACAAGCGTTCCGAGAGTTCAATTTGCAAGGCACTGCAATCGTTAACGCCCTTCAATAGCACGGCCTGATTTAACAACGTAGCGTCGCATCGTTTTAGTCTTGCAATGGCATCGGCAACATCATGCGTGAGCTCGCGTGAATGATTGGCGTGAATGACCACCGTCACCGGCCATTTCAATGCATCAAGCCACGCCAGGAACTCGGTGTCGATACGCTCGGGCAATACCACGGGGAGTCGTGTGTGGATGCGCAATCGTTTTATATGGGCAAGCCCGATCAGCGAATCGGTAAGCTCTCTGAGTTTTGTGGTCGAAAGTGACAGTGGATCACCGCCCGACAAAATGAGCTCGGTAATGCTGGTGTCGGACTTTAGGTAGGTGATGGCTTCCGACCAATGCTGGCTAGCTGCGGTTTCTTCGACATAGGGAAAATGCCGTCGAAAACAATAACGGCAATGAATGGCGCAACTCCCTGTGGTAATTAACAGGGCACGTCCGTGATATTTGTGAATCACGCCGGTGCCGCCCTTTGCCGCACCATCGCCAACGGCATCAAGGCTGAAGCCTTCGGCAAGATGCTCTTCATTAATCACGGGTAAGACTTGGCGCAAAAGTGGGTCGTCGGCATCGCCTTTGCGCATTTTCTCGATGAAGCCCCTAGGTACGCGCATAGGGAACTGGTTGGCTGCCTGGTCTGATATTTTTCCGGCCAGATGCAGCAAATCCAGCATTTCCAAGAGCTCACGCGGGTCGCGTACGGCCTCACGCCAAAGCATTTGCCACGGCTTTGGCTGCGCAGAAAGGCTGTTAGCGGTTATCATAGTGGGCTGACCGAGTTGGTTTTTGACAGCCGTATGGCTGCTGAAGACCCGAATTTTATCAAACTAATGCCGCCAAACGCGGCCTTTGCATTTTCAGGAGTAACACCCATGGCCACATACGGCATGAATGATGTCAAAAACGGCATGAAGATTATTGTTAACAGCGAGCCGTGCGTCATTATCGACACTGAATATGTGAAGCCGGGCAAAGGTCAGGCATTTACACGCATGAAATATCGCTTCATCAAGTCCGGCCGCATTGTCGAAATGACCATGAAGGCGACTGACGATCTGGAAGCCGCCGACGTGATGGATACCGATATGCAGTATCTGTATAGCGATGGCGAGTTCTGGCATTTCATGCAGCAGGAAACCTTCGAGCAGGTTCAAGCCAATGCTGCTGGCGTGGGTGATGCCGCCAAGTGGATCAAGGGTGAAGAATCCTGCGTCGTGACACTGTGGAACGGCACACCTATTGCCGTGCAACCGCCGAATTTTGTCGAATTGCAAATTGTTGAAACCGACCCAGGTGTTCGCGGTGATACCTCCGGCGGCGGCGGCAAGCCAGCCAAACTGGAAACCGGCGCCGTGGTCCGGGTTCCTCTATTCGTTGCGCAAGATGAAAAAATCAAAGTTGATACACGAACGGGTGAATACGTTTCACGCGTGAAGTAATTCAAACGCCAACCGATTGGAAAAAACATGACGGAATCACTTAAAGCCTGTGACTTGATTATTGAAGCAGGTTGGGTGGTGCCCGTACAACCTCACGGCGTAGTGCTCGAAAACTACGCCGTTGTCGTTTCTGGCGATCTGATTGTCGATGTCCTGCCGAGATCGGACGCCATAAAAATATATTCCGCGACTAAAACCGTTTCTCGCCCAGAGGCAGTATTGCTGCCGGGTTTGGTCAATGCACACACACATAACCCGATGACACTGATGCGCGGTGTGGCAGACGATCTACCTTTGATGCCGTGGCTGCAGGAACATATCTGGCCGATTGAAGGCGCGATTATGGGGCCGGAATACGTTGCCGATGGCGTGGAGCTTGCGATTGCCGAAATGATTCGTGGCGGGACGACTGCCACCAATGACAATTATTTTTTCCCGGATGCGCAGGCAGCTACCTATAACAAACATGGCTTTCGCGCATTGGTAGGTTTGCCAGTTATCGATTTTCCGTCGGCTTGGGCAAAATCGCATGCCGAATATTTCGATAAAGCCTGCGAAGTACATGACAATTATCGTCGCGATAATCTGGTACGCACGGCATTCGCGCCGCATGCGCCTTATACGGTATGCAATGAAAACTTCGAACAGATTCGTCTGCTTTCTGATCAACTCGACATCCCCGTACATTGCCATGTGCACGAGACAGCCCACGAAGTAGAAGAGTCGATCAAATTGCATGGCATGCGTCCAATCGCCAGACTGGACCAGCTTGGCTTGTGGAATGACCGCATGATTGCCGTACACATGACGCAATTAACCGATACCGAAATTGCCTTATGTGCCGGCCGAGGCGTTTCGGTCGTGCATTGCCCGCAATCCAACATGAAACTGGCTTCCGGTTTTGCGCCGATTGAAAAACTGCGTCGTGCCGGAGTGAATTTGGCAATTGGTACCGATGGTTGTGCGAGCAATAACGATCTCGATATGTTCGACGAACTGCGCACGGCAGCCTTGCTTGCGAAAGCAGTGGCATCCGATGCGACGGCACTTAATGCCGCATCGGCCTTGCACGTCGCGACACTTGGCGGCGCGAAAGCTATCGGCATGTCTGACTTGATCGGCTCGATTGAAATCGGTAAACAAGCCGATTTGATTTGTGTCGATATGGGTTCGATTGAAACACAGCCGATGTACAACGTGATTTCGCAGCTGGTGTATTCCTGCGGTCGCCAGCAAGTGAGCGATGTCTGGATTGCCGGCGTTGCGAAACTCGAACAAGGCCAATTGCTGTCGATGGACAGCATAGCCTTGAAACATAAAGCGAAATATTGGCAGCAACGTATTTCATCGATTTAAGGAAGCGCCAATGCATATATTAATTCAGTCGTCTTGCCCGAATGCTCTTGCCGGTTATCCAGCGACTTGAAGCATCGCAAGCAGAACCACCGGGTTTCCGCTTGCGCAGGAATGACGTTATCTAACGATCTGTTCAAAGGTTTGAAATGAATACTGAAAATGTCAGTCGTGCAGAGATCGATAAATTTGGTGCTTTGGCCAATCGCTGGTGGGATGAAAATGGCCCGCAGAAAGCTTTGCATCAGTTAAACCCTGCACGGTTGAATTACGTCACCAAGCAACTTCCGTTGCGTGGCAGGAGAGTTCTCGATGTTGGTTGCGGCGGTGGTCTCCTGAGCGAGGCGATGGCACGCGAAGGTGCAGAAGTGATTGCGCTAGATTTGGCCGCAGAACTAATAGAAATTGCCAAACTGCATTTGTATGAATCGAATGTAAAAGTCGATTACCGCCTGCAATCTGTCGAATCTCTTGCAGAAGAAATGACGGGTCAATTCGATGCCGTTACCTGCATGGAAATGCTCGAGCATGTGCCGGATCCATCATCGATTCTTCGCGCCTGTGAAAAATTATTGAAGCCTGGCGGCAAGCTGTTTGTATCGACACTTAACCGTACGCCGGCTGCGTTCGCGATTGCGATTGTCGGTGCCGAATATCTGGCTAATCTGCTGCCGAAAGGTACCCACGAATACCAGAAATTCATCAAGCCTTCCGAATTGGCAAGCTGGTGCAGAGCAGAGGGTTTCAATGTTCAGGATATTAGTGGTCTTGCCTACAACCCGATGAGTGGAAAAGCTTGGGTGAATGACCGCACCGATATCAATTATTTGATGACAGCAGAAAAACCATGAGCAACATCCGAATGGCGCCTGTCATTCTGTTTGATCTGGATGGCACTTTGGTCGATAGCGCTGTTGATTTACTGAATGCCTTGAATGTGATCGTGCAACAAACGGGAAAGCCTGCATTGAGCCTTGCCGAAATTCGACCGGTGGTTTCCAAGGGTGCGCGTGCAATGTTGGCAGTGGCCTTCCCGGAGTTGGATGAAGAAAAACGTTTGCATTACCTGCAACCATTTCTGGATTGCTACCAAAAAGCAGTGGCGCAATACAGTACGCCGTTTGCCGATATCGAAACCGTTTTGCTAGCGATTGAAGCAAGCGGGTCGCGCTGGGGCATCGTGACCAACAAGCCCTATTATCTTGCGAAAGAAGTTGTGCAAAGTATGGGCTGGACACAACGCAGTACGGTATTGATCGGTGGCGACACCTTGTTACGTAAAAAACCAGATCCCGATCAATTGTTTCATGCCTGCGAATTATTGGCGGTACAGGCGGCCGATTGCATTTATGTTGGCGATGACGAACGCGATGTACTGGCAGCAAAACATGCCGGCATGAAGTCGGTAGCTGCATTGTGGGGTTACCGTGAAGCCCATGACGACCCGGCGCTTTGGCATGCCGATGTCATGAGTACGGCGCCCCTGGATTTGCTAGCCGAAGGTGTTTTACGGGCATGAGTGACTTGCAACAAGAAGGGCTGCAGCATTTCATTTCAAAATGGTACGCGCGCGAACCGGAAATGCAGTTTGCCGAAGTGTTCGTCCCCGCATCGGACAAATTATTGTTCCATGTCTGGGGTGCATTGCTGCACGAACTGAAACACACCCTGTTTGAATTAAGCGAGTCCCACATTACGGAAATAAAAACTGCATGGTGGGCGGATGAATTCCGGCGTTTGTCGATGGGGCAGCCACGTCATCCGCTAACGCAAGCACTGCCGGATGTTTCCTTGCCCTGGTCATCGCTTGCTGCCGGCATGTTAAGTCTTATCGAGACAAGCCGCACACGTGCCAGCAACACCGAGCAGGCGATTGCCAATTTGCTGCCATTTGCAGGTGCATTGACGGATATCGAAGACAGTTTGTTCCATGCAAAAATCGCAAGTTCTAAAGAATTGTTTGCGATGCATTGTTTATTGCATCGTTTACCGAATGGACTATCAACAGAAGGTCGGGCCGGAATTCCGATGCATTTGATGGCACGCTATTCGGTCAATACGGCACAATTGCCGATTCTTGCTCAGAACAGTCTGTTGCGGGATTGGGCGGCTGAATTAAATTCAGCATTGCAGGTGAAGATCGCGGGAACCTTGTTTCGGAGCGCCAGAGCTCGCTTTGATCAAGCTATATTGAAGCAATTGCTGGCTGGCAAAGGCTTTCTAACAACGTCGGCGCCGCTGAATTTGTGGCGTGCATGGCGTGCGGCGGCAGCGGTTCCCAGATAAAATTAACATCAATCTTGACGAAAGCTGCACTCGTCCCCATCTATGCTTCATCTAGTCACAGTTCGAATGGAATACTTATGGCTCCTACTTCAAATGAAAGCCTCGCTCGCGTCATGCCTGATGTTGCCAATGAAGTGAAGCCTGCGATTGCAGGCGCGCTCGATTGGGTGGGCATGGGCGATATCGAAATGCCTGTTTCAGTTTCAGATGCAAATGGTCGTGTAGTCACCAGCGGTGCTCGCGTCAATGCCTTCGTGAATTTGAAGCGCCCCGATGTTCGTGGCATTCATATGTCACGTTTATATTTGCACGTCGATCGTCATCTGTCGGCCGAAGCGATAACGCCACAAAGCATTCGCCATATCCTGAAAGACTTTCTGGATTCGCATGCCGATCTCTCCGATCAGGCAAAACTCAATATCCGTTTCGATTACATGGTGCGACGCCCGGCCCTGGTCACCGACAATAGTGGCTGGAAGTCGTATCCAGTTCGCATCACGGGTGTAATGGATAGGCAGCAGTTTTCATTGGAACTGGGTCTTGATGCCGCATATTCGAGCACCTGTCCATGTTCTGCCGCACTTGCACGCCAGCTAATCCAGGAACAATTCGGCAAGGATTTCGCAGCAGAAAAAAATCTGGATTATCAGCAAGTGCTGGCCTGGCTTGGAAGCGAGCAGGGCATCATGGCGACTCCGCATAGCCAGCGCAGTATTGCCGAAGTCAAAGTGAAGCTGTCGCAGGACTTCGTCCAATTTCCGTTGGTGGAAATGATTGACACCATCGAAGCTGCGCTGAAGACACCGGTTCAAGCCGCCGTTAAACGCGAAGACGAGCAAGCCTTCGCTCGCCTGAACGGACAGAACCTGATGTTCTGCGAAGACGCCGCACGTCGTCTTCAATCGGCGCTGAATTCCGACAAGCGAATCCAAGACTTCTGGGTACAGGCATCGCATTTCGAGAGCCTGCATCCGCATAATGC
>JBDTTC010000353.1:0-7234 GCA_039930825.1 Arenimonas sp. | reverse complement strand
TTGCAAGGCCTTGGCTGCCTGATGCAAATCTTCCGGCGATAATTTATAGGCGCTCCAACGCGTATAGCCTAAAGCCCAGTCTGCAGCACGCCGCCGCAGTCTTGCCAATGCGCCGCCGAAGCCGGTACCAAATAAATGTCCGTGCCCCCAGATCATGAAAAGCCTGTCGTCCGGACGAACACCCAGCCTGCCGCGCCCCAGCCATAAATCCAGTGCCGCAAAATTCGATTCGGATTTGAAAACCGGAAAACGGATCGGTTCAGCCGTGGTGCCACCGGTAGATCGCCATTGCAGCTTTGCAGCGTCCATTGGCGTTTGCTGCAAATTTCTTATATCGGTTTTTCTTTGTATCGGCACAAGCCGATTGAAAGTATCCCAATCCTCGAATGTATCGGGTAATTGAAGTTGTTCGCGTATCGCCCTAGCCCAGGATGAAAGCTTGAGACTGGATTGCCAGGACGAATTCAATAACTCAAGTTGTTCGTCGGCAACATTGCCGAGCTTGCTCTGGTATTTTTCTGCGTATTCTTTGAGCCGGGACTCCAGATGCAAGGATCGTATTTTCATTCTTTTCCCTGCCGATCAATCACTAGTTCGTCTAAGCCAGAGCGCGCTTGGGAAATGTGTTCCGCCATCGGCAGCCAAACCGTCGATATTTTTCTGCGCATCGTAATGCGGAAAAAATTCCTTGAGTTTTTCGCTTGCGTCATAGTGAAGCATGCTCAAGCAGGCCTCGATCCGATAACGCGAATTACAGGCAAGGAATGCCTGCACCAGCGTGCTTTCGACATGGAAAAACAGATCCGCCGAAATAACCCTACGCGGATAATCGTAGGGGAAATAAATATCATGGAAATGCACAAACACATCCGCCGACAACAACGGTAATACTTCCAACACCATGCGGTTGACTTCGCTGCCGGGCTTGACGGCATGGGTTGAATCTATGAACAGTAAGTCACCAGCCTGTAACTTTGTGAATACGGATATACCCACTTCCTGCGCTGGCTCGGCTATCAGCTTGATCAGTCCGTTTTTACTTTGTGCAACGAGGTAATCGGTGGGATAAGGATCCACGCAGATAATTTCCGGCGCGTAATTCGCATCCTTGCCGGCTGCAATAATGAGGGCTGTCGAAACGCCACAGCCTACCTGCACCACACGGGCGGGTTTCCACCTGCGAATAAAGGCATAAAGAAATTCTGCTTCAATTTCACCATAGCCGCCATCGCTGCCATTTTGCACGATGGCCTCATGGTGAACCCTGCGGGTTTTCAGAACCTGGCTTGTTTCATCGCTAATACAATCGGCCGCAAATTCAATTTGCGTCTTGATTTCACTGCCCTGCACGCCGGCCATACTCGATGCAGCGCGCCAAGCGGACTTTCCACGCAGCTCGGAAATATCGGGCACGGAGGAATAAAAATGTTTCGGCAAAATATTGAAGCCTAAACGTTGGCCCACCACAAACATGAAATGCAGCCATGATTTTGCGAAGGTCTTGAATTTACGAATCAGCATCAGTTCTGCCCAATAATGTTAATGAAATATCCATCAGCCCAACACGCCAAGAATATGCTTTTTTAGCCGTTGCTGATAAGCCTCGGCTGTGAATTTTTCCGACAATCGCTTCCAACCGGCTTCACCATAAGCTTTTGCCTTCTCCGGATTGGCCAAAAGCAAGGCGATTGCTTTCTCTAATTCTTCAAGATCAATCGGCTGATTTACCAGCAAGCCGGTCACGCCGTCCGCAACGACCTCGGCTGCGCCATCATCATGACAGGCCAGGCAAGGCTTTGCGTAGTTCATGGCTTCTAGATGCGCCAGACCAAAGCCTTCTTGACGACTCGGCATAACGTAGGCAAAAGATTTTTTATAGAGCATTTCGAGCTGCTCGCTGGATACCCTGCCAGGAATAAATATCCTTGAGGCACAAGGCAGGGCCCTGGCGATGGAAACAAGCTCAGGCAGGTCGGAACCGGAACCGACAAACACCAGTTGGCATTCGGGGAACTCTTGTACTAGTTTTGGAAATACCGCCAAAAGTTCGCGATGACCTTTTTCACGTTCGGTGGTGTCCATGCGGGCCACCAATAATAAAATTCTGTCGCCCAATTCTTGTGAGACAGCATCTACTGCGTCGAGTGACATCCCGGCATTAAATTCCTGTACCGCACTTTTTGTCATTGCGAATTGAGCGGGCAATCCCAACGGGCAAGCGACTGCATTGAAACCGGAAAAACGGCCATGCATTCTTTTCAGTGTGTAATCCGAATTGGTGATGACTAAATCGGCGGCACGATATAGCCACATGCTGGTGCGACGCATGCGCCTGCAGCTCTCGGAACCATGTGCAAAAATAATGATGCTTGGCCGCAGGAATTTCGGAATCAGCAGAATAGGCAAGGCCAGTCGCACATGGTCGAATACCATCATACGAGTGCGAAACATGCCGGTGAGCAGTGCCAGAATAAACGACAATTTCCGACCACCGAATGCACGGTAATTTTTTTCCTCACTTTCATTTTCATTCAAGGTCAGCGCTTGCAGTTCCAGACCCTGCGCTTGCGAAACGGCTTCCAGTGCAGCCAATACATTGGTATTGGCAGAGGCAATGCCGCCCACGGCGCTTTTAATGCCGGTAGCGCAAAATATTATTTTCGATCCTTGTGATTTAAAAAGACTCATGGCTTAACTATAGTCGAGTTTTCAGTTGCTGCCTTCAGCGAATTGAGCAAGGCTTTTACTGCTTTTTCGCTGCCGTATCGGGTCATGTGTCCGCTGTCACTTACCAGGTACATCCCGTTTTCCCTGTATATGCATTTTTCTTCACGACAGAACGGCATAGTAGGATCAAAAAAATACGCATTCGGCGAAGATTTTTTGATCTGGCTATTGACCGATTCTGAAAATGCCAACTCGGCATAACCAGCATCGGCATTTTGATGTCGGACTTGGGAGAAATAAAATTCATCCGGATAACTGAATTCGTAGAGAGGACTTTGTCCAACCAGTACGACGCGGATACCATGTGCGGACAATGTATTCGCTGTCATTCCGATTTGCCGGTAAGTCATTTTCGACCGGACAAGATACGACTGCCATTTTGCCGACATGATTACCGTGTCGATTTTATTTTCTTTCAGCAAACCCAATAAGGCTTTATTGAAGTCGGTACATTCGGGGTTCGATGCAGCAACATAATCAAATAGCGGCGGGCATCTCGGTGACGTGTACTGCAGCAAAAAAAATGGCGTGCTCGCCTGTTCTTGCAAAAACCCGGCCGCATAATGCGCGGCATAGGAATCGCCCCACAACAATGCTCTGCCGCCATTGGCCTGTCCTGCCGCGAGTTTGCAGCTGGATGGTTTCCAGCTGGCATGGTCTGAGATAAAACAGTCTTCCCGTTTATATGCCGCCCAGTCTTCTCTCGCCGGCTCATTTTGCATCGCGACTTTATCCAGCCCGGTAAACCGTGAAGCCAGACCGCCATTCATTGAGAGAAAAAGACCCAATGCGATCACCGATGCGATACTTGCAAAGCCTGCACTGAAAATTTTTGACCGTGTCAAAAACCCTTCCCGGCCACGAAACGGTTTTTCGATATAGCGCCATGAAAAAATAGCCATGATGAAACTGGCAAGCAATACCCCGAATATTTCGACCGAGCTAAGCGAACGAAGTAAAATGTGGTGGCGCAGAAATACAATCAATGGCCAGTGCCACAAATAAAGTGAATAGGAAATTAGCCCCACGCCGACCAGCAAACGGGATGACAACAAGGCTGCAATCGGCGTTTTATGACTGCCGGATCCGGCATAGATAACGAGCGCGGCACCCAGGCAGGGCGGCAAAGCTGTTAATCCGGGAAAAGCCGTTTCCGAGTCATAAAAAAATACCGCGTAAGCGATACAAATCAGGCCCGCCATGCCTGCCAAACCTGCCACCGAACTACGCTTAATATCCGGCACAAATCCCGCTGCCAATACAGAGCCAATCAGTAACTCCCAGGCCCGTGTAGGCGCCAGATAAAATGTCGCCGTCGGCGCGTTGTGAACGCCCCAGATACTCAGAATCAGCGACCCGACTAATAGCAGCAGTAAAACCTGCTTGAGATATTTGCGAGAAAACTTGTATAGGATAAAAAGTAGAATTGGAAAGATAATGTAGAACTGTTCTTCTACTGCCAATGACCATGTGTGCAATAGGGGATGCGTCTCGGCCGGACCGTCAAAATAGTTCGAGGTTGTTTTCCAGAAAAAAATATTCGAGGCGAATACCGCCGTAGCAACGGCACTGCTCCCATAATAGGAAAACTCCCTAGGCAACAGAAAAAATACGCCTGCCAACATCACTAAAAAAATCATGAAGAACAGGGCGGGAAATATTCGGCGGATCCGGCGCTCGTAAAAGCTGGCCACGGAGAAAGTCCCGTTCTTCAGTTCTTCCATGATCAGCCCGGTAATCAGGAATCCTGAAATAACGAAAAAAATATCGACGCCGACATAGCCACCGCTGAATATGGAAATACCCGCGTGATAAAACAAGACCGGCAAGACTGCCAATGCGCGCAGACCATCAATGTCTCTCCGGTGTTTCATACTTTTATCAATCCAGGCCCGCTAAATTCAGTGAGCGAAATAAATTCCAAATCAGCCCCTCATTGAATCGGCGGTCATCCAGCGATGGATATAGGATCCGAAGAAAAACAGGGCCGCGGTCAGAATCAGCATTCGTTGCACATAGCCAGCAAACAATTTAATGAAGCTACCATCGAAGCTCATGAAATATCCGGTCAAACAAACAATGACCAAGGCAAAGAAAATTTCACGGGAAGGTGAAACTCTGGCGAACATCGCGATCGAAACACTGCCGACAAACCCCCAAAACATGCATAGAACAATAACGCCAGTAACCCCGAAGTCTATGTAAAATTCAGCCATATAACCCAGACCAACGGAAGTTTCCGACTCGTCACCCGCCACATATAGGCCGGTATATTTTTTTACCAGCCAAGAATCACCGCCTAGATTGGCTTTTTCGGGAAACAGGAATCGAGGTTGCACGGCGTTCAATAGAGCTTTTTTGAATAATTCCCCGTCCTCGTTTGGAACCACATCGGGTACGCGATCGACCACAAGGGAGAAATACAACTCGCCGCTCGAAACTCGGCCAACTAACTCTTCACTAGCAAAGCTAAGGTCGAATTCGTTGATTACTTTGCTAGTAATTTCGGTAAATCTGACCAGTTTTTCGACCGGAGTTGTGACGTTATCCTTATTCCAGATTTCGTCACGCCATTGTGATTTCAATCCGCCAGACCAAATCAGGCCGAGCACTAGCGTCGCAAAAAAACCGATGACACCAAACATTAGTGTTCTTCTGTTCTGCCTTGTTTGTTGCGCCGACCTGACCCATGGCCGCCATTGAACCAGGGCCGCAATCAGTATCACTAATAAAATTTCCTTAAACTTGGCAAATCCCGTTAGCAACTGGGGGCCGATTACCCATAATGCAGCGATAACCAGATGCGTATAATTTTTCTTGCGTTCGAATACGGCAACCGAAAGCACGAATAGCGGGATAAAGCGGATCGTTAGCAGGTTTTCCACGATTTGTGCACCACCGAACCAAATTTGCTTCGGTGCAACTTCAAAGAAATACTGGATGCCGAAAGCAACGATGGTCATCCACAATAATCGTTTCACACTGTAAGTCGCGGGCTGCGACATAGTCTTGCTGGTAATCCGCTTCCTGAATACGGCGAAGCCAATGCGATAGCCGGTAATAATTGCACCAAAACCAATAAGCGAAATTATCAGGCTCCAGGCAGCACTGCCGGGATTCGCCCCCCCGGGGAAATAACCAACATCGATGAAATAGATATAGCCAGCGCATGCCGATATCCATTGATAAGCAATACAAGCAGACAAAACGGGCGGCATATCACTACGCCAGCTGGCACCGACAAAAGCAAATAATGCAAAAATGGCAGTGCCGACGACCCAGTCCTGCAACAGCAACGCAAAAATAGCCAAAATAAAACCCCAGAGCAGCATGCGTTGCTGCAATGGATACAAGTTGTTTTTCTTGACCGGAGCCGGGCTACTTCGCTGATATTGTGAATAGTCGATACTCATCAAACTTCAAGCCCCAATAGACAAAAATTTGCGAAATTTACCAATGCATTGTCAAACATCTCTAAACTCCGCTCCTTTGTACCGATACAATTTCAAGCAATCCACGCGTACCTGCATTGTAACTGCCCGCTGCCGTCAAAGCTTTCAGTGTGTCGCTTGAAATATCCGCTTGCTGCTCGAAAGCTTTGATAAACAAGCCTGCCAAGTCAGCAGGCACCGTGGAATTCATTACCCATCCTGACTTGCCTTCCTGAATCAATTCGGGAACGCAGCCTGCTTCATTCGAAACAATGGCCGGTAATCCGCAGGCAAAAGCTTCGTTGACGACCAGACCCCAGGTTTCCTCGCCATTAGATGGCAATACCAGGCAGTTTGCTGCTGCATAAACCGATGGCATCTCGGCCTGATTGACGAAACCAAGAAAACTGACCGGCAATTTTTCGGACCTGGCCAAAGCTTCCAGCTCCTCTCGCATTGGGCCGTTTCCGACGCACCAAAGCTTGATTCGCGGCAACTGTGAAAATCCTTGTCTTCTAAGTTCAAGCAGGGACTCCAGCAACAGCATAGGTCGTTTTTTCGGAATAATTTTTCCGACGAACAAGAACACGAAATCATCGGCTTCGGCGCCATGTCTGCGTCTGAGACTATCGACATCACCATTCGCTTTTGCAGTCGCTGCGGACTTGGTGAAACGCTCGGTATCAATCAGGTGTGGTAGGCGATGAATACGTGATGACGGTACTTTGTAGTGACGCAAATAATCTTCGGCGCGTTCGCCCGGCGTGAGGTAATGTGCAGCCCTTGGCAGCAGTAGAGAATACAGAGGCTTTTTTAGTGCCTTGAGCAGGCTCGATCTTGGTGTAAGCAGATGCGAGTCCAGACGAATCAGTAAGGGCGTTTTCGTACGATTAGCGGCCCAGCCTGCCTGTAAAAAACATTTCCGGTTCCAGCCAAACATCATGAAAGCATCAAAACGTTTTTGCCGAATAATGTCGGCAATTTCAGGCGTATCGCACCCGCTAAAATGCGAGAGACCGGTGTTTTTTGAAATATTTTTCAGCCATTTGAATTCATAACCGTCGAGCAAGGGGATA
>JBDTTC010000352.1:0-4740 GCA_039930825.1 Arenimonas sp. | reverse complement strand
AGTGTAGTGATGATTGAGCCCGACATTGAACTATCGGAAGTGCTGGCGGGCGGCGTGCAAGAGCCTCGGCAAGCTTGGTCGGAAACCGCACGGCGCCTTTATCCTCAAGCCGTAAAAAATAAAATCAGTAGCGGCAGTGTCAATCAACTACCGGACTTCATGATTCCGAAAGATCTAGACCCAAGCTCTCGATTGGGCCAAGTGATCCGCCTCAATTATGCCGTTGCCTCCAGCATTCTTATATCGACCGCTCCGGGCGGACAGTTAGCCACCAAAAAAGGCAAGCAACTGGATTGGTCGTTTGGTCCGGGCGTGGACGAAATAAGAAAACAGACCGGCGCTGATTACGCACTTTTCACCTATGTCCGTGATAGCTATACCAGTGGCGGCCAGGCAGCTTTGCGCGTGATCGGTTTTTTATTGCTGGGTGGAGATATCGGCGGTGGGCAGCAAATTGGCGTCACCACGCTGGTGGATTTACGCACCGGCCAAGTCGTCTGGTTTAATTTTCTTGCAAAGCAATCCGGCGATTTGCGGGATGAACAAGGCGCAGCCAATACGGCACAAAACATGCTGAAAGGGTTTCCATTGTGAGAATTCAGTACGCACTTTTTTTGGTGCTTGGCTTTGCGCTGTCAAGCCAACATGCAAATGCTCAGGCCTTGTATGAAGATGCAAAGCCGGGCGACAGGCCCATGGCCAATACGGATGAGGCCGAGCTTTGGTACATCATTGATCGTCAGGAAGAGTATCTAAAAAAGTCGCCCTTCCTGGTCCGTGATCCGGCGCTAAATGAATACGTCAGAGGCGTGGCATGCAAGGTTGCCAACGATTATTGTAAAGACCTGCGCATCTATATTCTTGACGTCCCTTTTTTTAATGCCTCGATGGCACCCAACGGCGTGATGATAATCTGGACCGGCGCACTACTCCGCATGCAGAACGAATCTGATCTTGCGTTGATCATGGGCCATGAATTTGGCCACTACAAAAAACGCCATAGCATCCAGCAATGGCGAAAACTCAAAAAAAGCAGTGCTTTTCTGGGAACCTTCGGCATTTTGACAGCAGGTGCCGGAGCAGGAATGGCGGGCATGATTGCCAATATTGCCGGCGGTGCAACCATGGCCAAATTCAGTCGCGACAAGGAACGTGAAGCCGACCAAATTGGAATGAGCATCGTCGGCGAACAGCATTACGATCCGCAATCAAGTGTCCGTTTATGGGAAAACATGTTGCGGGAAGAAAACGCACGCGACTACGGAAAACCCTTTCCGGTTTTTGCCAGCCATCCACAGACGAAAGAACGTGTTGAAGATGTGCGTGCCGCAGCCGCTGCAATTCCGAATCCGGGCAAGGAGCTGGGGCGCGATGCCTACAGGCAAGCTACACATCCTTTCCTGCAGCAATGGCTGCAAAACGAGCTAACACGGCGCATGTACAACACCTCGGTGCAAGTGATCACCGACTTAAGAACAACGGCAGATCCTCGCGATGCCGGCATGTATTCATTCTATTTAGGCGAAGCCTACCGGCGGCGCAACAAAAACGACGACCGCATTCAAGCCGCTAAATTATACTCGCAGGCGATTACCGAGGCTGGTGCGCCTGCACAGGCCTGGCGCGAAAATGGATTGGCACTGCGCGATAGCAAGCAGTACCCGGATGCCGTAAAAAACCTGCAGCAATACTTGTTGAAAGATCCAAATGCACAGGATCGTGGTTTTATCGAAAGCTACCTGAAGCAAATGGAGACTTCGCAATGAAAAAATTAATAGCCCACTTATTTATTGCCTCGTTATTTTTGCTGCTTGTTTCCTGTGCATCGCAAGGCGGACGGTTGGTGACCGCAAGTAATGGCATCCGGATTTTCGATGACATGATGGTGGACTCGAGCTTGGACTGGGCACGCATGAAATATCCGCGCGCACAACTATGGACCATTGACGGAAGTCCCCTGAATCAATTTATTTTTATTTCGAAGGTAAGGCCAAACGAACATGTATTTCTGTCGGGTCGCGAAAGAAAACGCCGCCCCGATGGCCCGTGGTTCAAGCCGGGCATGCGCCCCGATGAAATCCAGAACATCATGCTCGATGGCTGGCGCGAGGCTGGCTTTGCCCAAGTTTCCGGTAATAATTTGCGGCCCGTAAAATTTGGGAATTCCGACGGCCTTCGCTTTGATGTAACGATGACCAATCAGACTGGATTGATTTACAAAGGAACTGCTGGTGCGGTCGAACGCAACGGCCGTTTGAATGTGATGTATTGGATTGCGCCGCAGGAACATTATTATGGCCGCGATATTTCCGCGATCAACAAAATGTTCGATAGCTTCCGGTTCACTAAATAATCGACTTAAAAAAACGGGAGCCGAAGCTCCCGTTTTTTTTATTGAATGCCAAAAAATTACGCGGCATCAAGCACGGCATTCCATTCGGCAATGCGAGCAGCTTGTGATGCAAGCAAGGCGGATGCATCGCCTTCTATAGTGATGCTTTCGAGTGCATCGCTGCCCTTCACGGCATCGATTACTTTCTGGTCACTACTATCAATCACTTCGCCGAAAACAGTGTGTTTTCCATCCAGCCACGAAGTAGCAGTATGGGTAATGAAAAACTGGCTACCATTGGTGCCTGGACCAGCATTCGCCATCGACAAGACGCCTGGCTTGTCATGACGCGCGTCAGCGCGGCATTCGTCTTCAAACTTGTAGCCAGGGCCACCGGTGCCGGTGCCGCGTGGGCAGCCACCCTGAATCATGAAATCAGGGATCACGCGATGGAAATTCAGGCCGTTGTAATAGCCACGCTGAACCAGATTCACGAAATTGGCTACAGTCACCGGGGCTTTATCAGCAAATAAACGGACGCGAATCGGGCCGCGTGCAGTGTTAAAAGTCGCAATCAGGTCGCTCATGGTTGTCCTTTGGGTCTCAGGTTCGTAAATATCGGCCTGCTATTGTGCCACAAGGAGCAATTACTCAGCTCATTGTGCCGGTTTCCCGCTATAATGTTGGGCTAACTTCCCAACCGTGAAGCGCTGAACCCGGCGCCCTTGCTATGTCTATTGAAAAAATCCGTAATGTCGCCATCGTCGCCCACGTTGACCATGGCAAAACCACCCTCGTTGACAAGCTGCTGCAACAATCTGGCACCTTCAGCGAGCGCGCAGTTGTCACCGAGCGCGTCATGGACAGCAACGACCTTGAAAAAGAACGTGGCATTACCATTCTTTCGAAAAACACCGCCATCCGCTGGAAATCGCCGGAAGGCGAGGAATACCGCATCAACATCGTCGACACCCCAGGCCATGCCGACTTCGGCGGCGAAGTGGAACGCGTATTGTCGATGGTAGATTCAGTATTGATTCTCGTCGACGCGATGGACGGCCCGATGCCGCAAACGCGTTTCGTGACCCAGAAAGCTTTCGCAATGGGCTTCAAGCCTATCGTAGTGGTTAACAAGGTTGATCGTCCAGGCGCTCGTCCTGACTGGGTTCTGGATCAAACCTTTGATTTGTTTGACCGCCTCGGCGCCACCGATGAACAACTCGACTTCCACACCGTTTATGCCTCAGCACTGCATGGTTATGCCGGTCTGACCCCGGATGTTCGCTCCGGCGACATGACTCCATTGTTCCAAGCGATCGTCGACCATGTGTCGCCCCCGCCGGTGGATATGGAAGGCCCGTTCCAGATGCGCGTGACTTCGCTGAGCTACAGCAACTATGTCGGCATCATCGGTACCGGTCGCGTGCAACGCGGCAAAGTCCGTACCAATATGCCGGTTTCGATCATTGATCGCGAAGGCAAAACCCGCACCGGCAAAGTTCTGCAAGTTATGGGCTTTATGGGACTGGAACGTATCGATGTGCCAGAAGCCAGTGCTGGCGACATTATTGCCATTTCCGGCATTGAAAATCTGGGTATTTCCGAGACAGTTTGTGCCATCGATGCACCGGAACAATTGCCGGTACTGACCGTCGATGAACCGACCATCAGCATGACCTTCCAAGTGAATAATTCGCCATTTGCCGGCAACAAAGACCGTAGCGGCGGCAAATTCCTGACCTCGCGTCAATTACGCGACCGTTTGATGCGTGAAGCCATGCATAACGTAGCTTTGAAAGTGGAAGAAACCGATGACGCCGACAAATTCAAAGTGTCGGGCCGCGGCGAATTACATCTTTCGATTTTGATTGAAACCATGCGCCGTGAAGGTTACGAATTAGCCGTCTCGCGCCCTGAAGTTATCGTCAAGATGGTGGACGGCCAAAAAATGGAACCGATCGAAAGTTTGGTCGTGGATCTTGAAGAACAATTCCAAGGTGGCGTAATGCAGCGCTTGGGCGAACGTCGTGCCCAGATGACCAATATGGAACCTGACGGCAAAGGCCGCGTCCGTATCGACTTCATGATTCCTGCTCGTGGCTTGATCGGTTTCCAAACCGAGTTCCGTACTATTACTGCCGGTACCGGTTTGTTATTCCATGTGTTTGACCATTACGGCCCACGCTCGGAAGGCGCCATTGCCGAACGCCAAAATGGCGTAATGATTTCCAACGGTACCGGCCCATCGCCTGCTTACGCGCAAATCGCGATGCAGGAACGTGGTCGTTTGCTGGTTGAACCAGGCGAAGAAATTTACGAAGGTCAAATCGTTGGTATCCATTCCAAGGACAACGACCTCACCGTCAATGCCCTGCGCGCCAAGCAGCTGACCAACTTCCGCGCCTCCG